>DYNT01000001.1:35674-49839 GCA_020720905.1 Micavibrio aeruginosavorus | reverse complement strand
ATCCTTTTTTATCAATATGTTAGCAAAAAAACATCGATTCTCAGCCCCGTGAGCGTGGGATAGTGCCTCTCAGTCGCCTTCAGCTCAAAGTTAATGCCGTAACCCATTGAAATACAAGAAAACTGACTCGGTTTTGGGCATCAGCTAACCCATTGATTCATAAGGCTTTTGCAAACTTCGCCCGATTTTGGATCGCCAAAAGCAAAAAATCAGCCAACGCCCTTTATGCCAACGACTCGATAAGTCAATTCATCGAGCGGTTGGTATGATTCAGGTGGCCGCTTTTTCTTTGTCCTCTGGGATCGATCAATTCTTCAGCACTTTGCCTTTATCCAGCATGTGTTCGATACGGGCGAGGGTTTCGGGCGTGCGGGCAAGCTTCATAAAGACATCACGCTCCACATCCATAATCTGCTTTTCATTGACAATGCCCGACAGGCCACCTTCGCCGCCACACAAGACATCCGCCAGCATTTTGCCAATCGTCATATCGTGCGGCGAAGCCTTGGTTGTCTCTAAGATCAGCTCTAACGATGCCTTCCCCGCTGGCCCCGGCAATGTCATCGTCCAAGGCTCTGGCGGGTTATAGCCCTTGCCCAAAGCAAGAACCTGCGCCTTGGCATCAAAGAGCAAGCGATCACGGTTCATCGAGATATGATCCGAGGAACGCAAGAAGCCTTTTCTCTTGGCCTCTGCCGCCGATTTTGATGCCCATGTCGTCATAAGAAGCTCAAACACATGGTTGATCGGCGGCACATCGTCATAGCTGTCCGCATTATAGGCGCGTCCAAGCATTTGCGCACAACCGCCCCACCCTGGAATAAGCCCTACGCCAACTTCAACAAGCCCCATAGAGGCCTCGCAATAGGCCTGCACCGCTGAGCAATGCAAGGGGAGCTCACACCCGCCCCCCATCGCTGCGCCCGCTGGTGCGGCCACGGTCGGGAACTGAGCAAAGCGCAAGGCGCTATAAGCCGCTTGGCCTTCCTTGATAAAAGCTTCGACAGCATCGAAGTTGCCTGCCTTAATCCAATCACGGAACAAGCCAAGGTTCGCGCCAGCCGAAAAGTTATTGGCCTCATTATAAACAACAAGCCCCTGCCACTGACCCCCACTGCCTTGGATCAAGTCAATCGCTTTGTGAATCATCGCAAAGATGGCGCTGTCCATCGTGTTCGCCTTGCTGGTGAACTCAAGGCACAAAACATGATCGCCCAGATCCCACAAAGCCGCCGAGGCGTTTTTCTCCACCGGTTTTTTCGCGCGTTTAATATCGCTTAAAACAAGAACGCCTTCGGCGCGTTTAATCGGCGCAAAACTTCCGTCCTCTTGCAAAAACTCCAGCTTGCCGCCTTCGACGCGGTAAAAGCTTTTCCCCGCCGCCTTGGCCATCAGGGAAGGCACACCGCGCCCCTCTTCCTTAAGCCGCGCCATCATCCAATCAGCGCCCAGCTTGTCCAAAAGCTCAAACGGCCCAAACTTCCAATTATACCCAAGGCGCATGGCCTCATCGACCAGCGTAATATCGGGCACTGTCGCGGGCACAAGGTTGAAGGCATAGCACAAGGTTTCCGACAGAACGCGCCACGCGAACTGACCGATTTTATCCGTAGCCTCGCACAAAGCGCGCAGATCCTTATCCGCCGATTCCAAAGTCGAGATTTTAGGCGTGACGGAAGGCGCGTATTCGCCCGTCTCAAGATTGACAGACTCCTTGACCTTTTTGCCGTCTGGCGTCTTGTTGAAACGATAATAACCACCCTTGCCCTTACGCCCCGTATAGCCATCGGCGATCATTTTTTGAAACAGCTCTGGCTCTTGATACAAACCGCGATAGGTATCGTTAGGGCCAAGCGTAGAAAGCAAGCTCTTGCCAATCAGCGGCATCAGATCAAGGCCAACCAAATCGATAAGACCAAACACGCCCGTGCGGGGCACACCCATGGGGCTTCCACACACTTCATCGGCCTCCTCAACCGTCAGCCCCAAATCCATCGCTGCGTTGACGGCGGATTGCAGCCAGAACATGCCAAGACGGTTGGCAATAAATCCCGGTGTGTCCTGACACGGCACAACGCCCTTTCCTAACTTCTTATCACAAAAAGTGCGCATCAGCTCAACCGAGGCAGAATCGTTTTTAGGGCCAATGATAAGCTCTAACAGCCGCATATAACGCACAGGGTTGAAAAAGTGCGTGATCATAAAATCTTTGCCAAACGCAGGCGACTGATCACCAATCAAATTAGCCAAGGGAATGGTGGAGGTATTCGACGCGACAATCGTGCCAGGCTGGCGCAGCGCATCAATCTTTTTATAAAGATCACTTTTGATTTTTGGATTTTCCAAAACGGCTTCCAGAACCCAGTCACACTCTTTAATTTTTGGCAAATCGTCATCGATATTGCCCACCGTCACAAGCTTAGCCGCTTCAGCGCTCATAAACGCCGTGGATTCAGGTTTCATCATGCGCTCTAAAGCGCCTTTGGCCAGCGCGTTACGATCCGTTGCCTCTTTCAGCACAATATCAAGCAAAAGGACGGGAACGCCCGCATTCGCAACTTGCGCCGCAATCTGGCTTCCCATGACGCCGGACCCAATAACGGCCACTTTACGAATTTCTTTTGACATCGATAGTCTCCTTAGACAAGGGGAGGAAACCAGAGCAGATAAACCCGCTCGCGAGAAACGGATTGGTTTCCAAGAAAAGACGAGAGCTCCTTATGCCCCCTAAACGCTGAAAAAACAGTTAAGCCTTTTGGCCGCCCTGCCCCTGTATTCACGCGGTGTTGCCTTCTTA
The DNA here is from genome assembly GCA_020720905.1 of Micavibrio aeruginosavorus. GTDB lineage: Bacteria > Pseudomonadota > Alphaproteobacteria > UBA9219 > UBA9219 > UBA8914. The sequence goes on along the minus strand of DYNT01000001.1, from coordinate 47,042 downwards.
GGCAAACTCCCCTAGCATGGCCTTCCTCAAACTATTAAAGCGATCCAAGGGGTTATTATGAAAAAAGTGAATGTGGCTGTTGTCGGCGCAACCGGGGCCGTAGGACAAGAAATGCTGAAAACATTGGCTGAGCGTCAATTTCCCGTTGGCACAGTCACTGCGTTAGCCTCACGAGGCTCAACGGGGCGCGAAGTCAGCTTTGGCGAGGACACCGTTCTAAAAGTCAAAGATTTAGATCAATTCGACTTTAAGGGAACGGACATTTGTTTGTCTTCGGCAGGCGGCAAAATATCCGAAGCCTTTGCGCCGCGCGCGGCAGTAGCAGGCTGCGTTGTCATTGACAACACCTCGCACTTCCGCATGGATCCCGACGTTCCCCTTATTGTGCCAGAAGTAAACCCTGAGGCGCTGGCAGGCTATAAAAAGAAAAACATCATCGCCAATCCCAACTGCTCCACCATCCAGATGCTTGTGGCGTTAAAACCTTTGCATGATAGGGCCACGATCAAGCGCATTGTCGTATCAACCTATCAAGCCGTATCCGGCGCAGGGCGCGAAGCAATGGATGAGCTGTTTTCCCAAACGCGCGCCGTCTATGTCAACGATGCTTTGGTCAAAGAGGTTTTTCATAAGCAAATCGCTTTTAACGTCATTCCCCAGATTGACGTGTTTATGGAAGACGGATCAACCAAAGAAGAATGGAAAATGGTCGTGGAGACCCAAAAGATTCTTGATCCCGCCATCAAGGTCGCGGCAACGTGCGTGCGCGTGCCTGTTTTCATTGGCCACAGCGAAGCTGTCACGGTGGAGTTTGAAGAAAAGATCAGCGCCGCGCAGGCACGCGCAGCCTTGAAAAAAACAAAAGGGGTTACCGTCATTGATCACCAGCACGAAGACGGCTTTGTCACCCCCGTTGAATGCGCAGGCGAAGACAGCGTTTTTGTCAGCCGTATCCGCGAAGACAGCTCGGTTGAAAACGGCCTCTCCCTATGGATTGTCAGCGATAATTTACGCAAAGGCGCGGCGCTTAATGCCGTGCAAATCGCTGAACTCTTGCTCAAGGAACATCTATGATCACGACCATTGGCCTGATCGGTTATGCGGGACGCATGGGGCAAGCCATCGCCCACAGCATCGAAACTCACCCCACAGCTTGCCTTGGCGGCGGGCTTGTCCGCACGCTACCAGTCTCTTCCATGAGGGACGACGCGCCCATGATCCTGACGGATAAGCCAGAGGCTTTATTTCCACAATGCGATGTCCTTGTGGACTTCACGCACGCCAGCGCCACAGCGCCTTTTGCAAAACTTGCGGCACAGTATGGCAAACCTTTTCTCTCTGGCACAACAGGCCTTGATCCAGAAACCATGGCCACATTGCGCGAGGTAAGCGCGACCATTCCCGTTTTACACACGACCAACACCAGCCTTTCCCTTGTCGTCGTTAAGCGCATGGCGAAGCTGGCCGCAAAACTTTTGAAAGATCAAGATTACGACATCGCCATTCACGACAAACATCATAAATGGAAAAAAGATGCGCCGTCAGGCACAGCGCTGACCCTTGGCAAAGCGGTCTTAGAAGGCAACGAAGGAAGCCATCCGCCAGCCTATTCCTCCACCCGCGCAGGCTCTATTATCGGAGAACATGCCATTCTTTTCGCAGGAACAGGGGAGACCATCACCATCGCCCATGAAATCACCGACCGCCGCGTTTTTGCTCATGGCGCTGTTCAGGCGGCTGTATGGCTTGCCATGCAAAAGCCTGGCTATTACCTGATGGATGACGTTTTAGACATCGCCTAAAAAAGCAGCGTCTCGCCCAGAACCACCGCCCCAGTAGCGTTTGCGTAACGCCGGAAATTCCTTATTTTTTCCTTGAAACTATTTAGGGTTTATTGTTTAGGCTTAGGAAAACGGGTATAATGCAGCACAACAATTTAACCCCTGTTCTTTTTAAAAAACGGATTTTTCAATGGCCTCTTTGACAACCTGCGCTAGCGTCGTGATGGGCGTATCTCTTCGCCCTCAAACAGAGCATCAAAACAATGTTGCCGCCCTTTTAAAGGACGTGCGTAACGCGCCCTGCGCAATGCGGCCTATCAGCTAACGGCCACAAGGGCGAGCGCCGCCACCATCACTATCGATCACCGCAATACGCTTGTGCTGTCCGTCCCCGATGCCGCTATTCGCCATAACGCGGCGCTTACGCTCTAAGCACTGCGCCGACCGCTTTTTCTGCCGCCTGCGTGATGACCGTGGAAAGGCTCTCCAGCTCGCCGTCCGTTAGCGTGTGATCAGCAGGCTGTAGCGTCACCGACAGCGCCAGCGACTTCTTGCCCGCCTCAACGCCCTTGCCCTGATACACGTCAAAGATCACGACATCGCGGATCAGCGCCTTATCCGCCTTCTTGATCGCGGCAATCAGCTTCTCCGCGCTGATGCCCTCATCCAACACAAAGGCGAAGTCGCGAGCGACAGGTTGCAACGCCTCCATCTTCAAAAGCGGTTTGGCTGTGTCCGCGCTGCGCGGCGCAGGAATGTTGCCAAGGAAAACCTCGCTTATCACCATCGGCGCAGTGGCATCACACGCCGCTAAAACGTCCGGATGAACCTCACCGAAATGCCCCAACAACACAGGCCCCAACCTTAACGAGCCGCTGCGTCCAGGGTGATACCAGCTTGGCGCTTTCGCCTCCACCTGCACGGACGCCATCGGCGCGCCTGCTGCCGCCAAAGCCGCCAGAGCATCCGCCTTGGCATCGAACACATCGACAGCGCGAGCCTTATCCGCCCAATGGCGCGGCGTTTGTCCAGCCCGAAGCGTCGTGGCGACAAGCGCCTGCCCTTCGGGCGTTTGATTTTGATACGTTGGCCCCACCTCAAACAAAGCCGCATTGCCATAGCCGCGATCCGCGTTGCGCCGCGCCGCCAGCACAAGATTCCCGACGATGGAGGAGCGCATCACATCCAAATCAGAACTAATAGGATTAATCAAACGAAGTTCATCCTTCACGGGACCGAACGCCGCCGCAATCTGCGAGGACATAAACGACCACGTCACCGCCTCTAACAAACCGCGCACAGCCAAAGCACGCTTGACCGAAGAAGCGCGGCGATCCATCAAATCCAAAGCGCCCCTTGTCACCACGTCACCGCGCGGCATCGATGTCGCGGGAATATGCTCATAGCCCTTGATGCGAATAATCTCTTCCGTGATATCCGCCGCGCCTTCCACGTCGCCGCGCCAACTGGGCGGCGTGATCGTCCAATGCCCTTCCGCTTTTTCGACCGTAAAGCCCAGCAGCATCAGGCTCATTTCTTGCTCATCGGCCTCGACATCGACACCGATAAACTTCAGCATCTTGGCAGGGTCATAATGGATCACATGCGTGACCGTTGGCACATCGCCAACCACCAACCGCTCGCTCACCACCGTTTGATCATTGCCGCAAAGCTCAAGAATCATCTGCGCGGCCATATCCGCGCCATCCATCACAAAATCAGGATCAACGCCGCGCTCAAACCGATAACGCGCATCCGAGGTCACCCCCAAAGCACGCCCTGTTTGCGCCGTGCGCGTAGGACTGAAATAAGCCGATTCAATCAACACGTCCGTGGTTGTTTCCTCACACCCCGATGCCTGCCCGCCCACAATGCCCGCCAACGAAAGAAAGCCGCTGTCATCGCTAATCGCCGTCATACCGGCCTCAAGCATATAGCTTTTATCGTTCAGCGCGTTAAACGTCTCGCCGCCTTTGGCGGGATGCACACGCAAAGCGCCCGTCAACTTCGCGCAATCGAACACATGCAAGGGACGGCCACAATCAAACGTGATATAATTCGTGATATCGACAAGCACCGAAATAGGGCGAAGGCCAATGGCGCGAAGCCGCGCCTGCAACCACGCTGGAGACGCGCCATTTTTGATCCCACGCAAAGACCGCGCCACAAACAGCGGGCAGTGATGTTTTTGCTCCACGGGAAAATCAAGATTCACCCCCACGCGACAGGCTTCGCGTCCCACCGGCACATCAATCGTCAAAGGCTTCAACGTCCCCATACCGGCCGCCGCCAAATCCCGCGCAATGCCGCGCACGCCTGCGCAATCGGCGCGGTTAGGCGTCAGGTTAATATCAATCACCGGATCGGCCACGTCCACCACATCGACAAACCGCGCCCCGACGGAGGCTGTGTCCGGCAGCTCCATAATGCCCGATGCATCGCCGTCCAGCTTCAGCTCAGCCGCCGAGCACATCATGCCTTGCGATTCGACCCCACGGATTTTGCTAAGTTTCAGCGCCTGCCCGCTTGCAGGGATCACGTCGCCCGCCCGCGCCAAAACAGTCTTCAACCCCGCCCTAGCGTTGGGCGCACCGCAGACGACTTGGATTAGCTCACTGCCCGTATCAACGCGGCACACCTTCAGGCGATCGGCATCGGGATGCTTATCCGCAACGATAATCTGCGCGACCTTGAAGGGAGCCAGCGCGGCCGCATGATCCTCCACGCCTTCCACTTCCAACCCAATCGCGGTCAGCTTCTCGCACAGCGCGGCCAGCGTCGCTTGCGTGTCCAGATGCTCTTTAAGCCATGATAACGTGAACTTCATTTCTCACACCTTTGTTTGAAAGGATCAACAACAGCAATGCCATGTGGCACAATCGCGTTGGGGCGTTGGGGCGCAAGCATATAAACCTGCTCCGCCCCTTCCGTTTCTCGCTGCGTCACCATGGGGTCGTTGAGGTGAGCTTTTTCGCCATAAATATACCCTTCATCGACATAGCCCACACCGCGCAAGCCATGAATATGGCGCACCCAACAGTTGCCGGGATTCTTTTCTGAATCGAGCCATTCGGGCGCATACCGCATCCACCCCATTTCATAAGCGCGAACGGTTAGGCCATGGCTCACGATGACCACATGCCGAATGTTGCGCGACATATAATCTTCGATCACCGTGCGAAAATGCTGCTTGACGCGGATCACAACGTCCAGACGCGTTTCCCCCAACGGAGCCGCTCCATAAATGCGTCCCAAAAACTTTTTATGGCGATTATAATTTTCTGCTTCATCGGGATACTGCGCCTTAAATTCTTCGTTCGTCAGGCCATCGAAAAGACCGGCCTTTTGTTCAATCAAAAAAGGATCCTCACGATAAGTGATAATCCCCGATGCGGGATCAAACTTCTGCCCTAGCTCATAAATAACGCCATGCGCTGTTTGGCGCGTTCTGTAATAGGGGCTGTTCCACACGCGGATCGCGCCGAAACTTTTTGGATCAGCATCATGCTCTGTACGAAGGCGCTGCGCCAAAAAAGCGCCCGCGCCATGCGCTTGATCAATCCCCTTAGCTGTCAGCCTTATCGCGTGATCGGCAACTTCCTTATAACGCGAACGCCGCACATTGCCTTCCGTCTCGCCGTGGCGAACGAGATAGAGGTTCAGCTCTTTTTTTTCTTCACTGTGCATTATCATGCCCCCATCGCCGGATTGGGAATATCGAGCGGCACAAAGCCGTAATGCTTCAGCCAACGCATATCAGCCTCAAAGAACGTGCGCAGATCGGGGATGCCGTATTTGAGCATCGCAAGGCGCTCAATCCCCGTGCCGAACGCAAAGCCCTGATACTTGTCGGGATCGACGCCGCAGTTGCGCAGCACGTTAGCGTTCACCATGCCGCAGCCGCCAATCTCCAGCCAATCGCCATAGTTGCCCAGCTTCAACTCGCCGCCCTTGCGCGAGCATCCGATATCGATTTCCGCGCTTGGCTCCGTGAACGGAAAGTACGAAGGACGAAACCGCAGCGGCAAATCATCAATGCCGAAAAACGCCCGCAAGAAATCAAGCAAGCAACCCTTCAAATGCCCCATGTGTGTTTTCTCATCGATCACAAGGCCTTCGAACTGGCTAAACATCGGCGTGTGAGTCATATCGCTATCGCAGCGATACGTCCGGCCGGGCGCGATGATGCGGATCGGCGGCTTTTGCCCCATCATCGTCCGGATCTGCACGGGCGAGGTGTGTGTGCGAAGAACCATTTCTTGGGGCACGCCTGCTCTGCAGTTCGCTTCGCTTCCCGCAACCGCGACTGCGCCATGCGTGCTAGGCGGCATATAGAACGTATCTTGCATTTGCCGCGCGGGATGTTCGGGCGGAATGTTCAAAGCGGTAAAATTATTCCAATCCGTCTCAATGTCGGGGCCCTTGGCAACAGAAAAGCCCATCGCGGCAAAGATCGTGACGATCTCTTCATACGTTTGCGTGATGGGGTGAATGCGCCCTTCGCTCTCGCCGCCACGCACGGGCAGCGTGATGTCGATGCGCTCTTTCTCAAGCCGCGCCGCCAGAGCCGCCGCCGCCAGCGTTTTACCCTTGGCCTCCAAAGCCGCCGTGATCGCAACCTTGACCTCATTCAACGCCGCGCCCATGGCTTTGCGCGCATCGGGATCAAGGCCTCCGAGCGTCTTCATCATCTCGGTCAGCGTGCCCTTTTTGCCCAAGGCCTCAATGCGCACAACTTCTAGCGCCGCGCTACCTTCCGCGCCTTCGATGGCCTTGATCAAGTCGCCTTGCAGTTTCTTCATCTCATCGTTTGACATCTTTATTCCTTCCGCCCCTTCCCTTGTCATCCCCGCGCAGGCGGGGATCTAGGGGACTAAGCCATCATCTTGGTTGCTTGCGACTCTGGATTCCCGCTTTGCCCTTTCGCCCGCCGCAAGAGCAGCGGGACGAGGGCGCGGGAATGACAAAGAAGTAGAAACAAAAACGGAGATCCCGCCGCCATGGCCAGATCCCCGCAAGTGTGTCAGTTGTCTGACGGTCTTTTCTTCATCAAAGCTTACGCGGCTTTATCCAACGTGGTCTTCACCTGATCGACCAGCGCCTTAAAGGCTGTGGGCTCTGTGGCGGCAAGGTCAGAGAGCTGCTTGCGATCCAGCTCGATACCCAGCTGTTTAAGCCCGTTAATAAATCGAGCATACGTAAGACCGTATTCGCGAACGCCCGCATTGATGCGCATGATCCAAAGAGCGCGCATTTCGCGCTTTTTAGCCTTGCGGTCGCGGTAAGCATAACGCAGCGCCTTTTCAACCTTTTCAATCGCGACGCGAAAGCAAGTGCTGGCGCGGCCACGATAGCCACTGGCGAGCTTGATGATTTCTTTATGTCTTGCGTGAGTTGTCACGCCCCGTTTTACACGTGCCATGGTATGACCCCTCCCTTAAGGACGCAGAAAATGTGTGATAACTTTTTCGCCGTCAGCCTTGAAAAGGATGACGCCCTGACGCGCTGTGCGCTTCATTTTCTGGGAGCGTTTGCGCATACCGTGGCGCATACCGGCCGCCCCGCACTTGACCTTGCCGGAGCCGGTCACGCGGAAACGCTTTTTGGACCCGCTGTGGGTCTTGAGCTTAGACATTTTGTTTTCCTTTTGTTAGTCGTTACACATACGAGACAGTCCGGCATGTCTAGGGCGCGGATCGTGCCAAGAGAGCAGCCTTTTTAGCGAACCCCCACGGGGAAAGCAAGGGAAAAGCCAAAGCCGAGAAGAGATTTATGCCGCCTGCTCGTTCAGCCAAGCGACCAACGCCTGCTTGGGCAAAGAGCCAACCTTGGTTTCCACGGGCTGGCCGTCTTTAAACAGAATCAGCGTGGGGATGCTGCGAACGCCAAATTTGCCAGAGATTTCACCGCATTGATCGACGTTCACCTTGGCAATCGTGACCTTATCCGCCATTTCAGCCGCAATTTCATCAAGGACGGGGCCAAGCATCCGGCAAGGACCGCACCATTCAGCCCAAAAATCAACCAAAACAAGGCCCTTGGCCTTTAAAACGTCGGCCTCAAAAGTATCATCCGTGATCTGCTTGCAGTTGGCTCCCATGGGGCGATTCCTTTCAATCAAATTGTTTTTCGTCTTATCAACATAGGCGCTTCACAGCCTTCATTCAAGCCCTTCTCATGAGCAGCGCAGAGTGAAATAAGAAATTATTAATCCGACCATAAGTTGGTTCACGGACACGCAATCCTTTAGCCCTTTAGCCTTTTGCCAACGAAACGGGCGCTTATCCCCGTTTAGAGGGTTGCGCCGTTTTTCCTGTTAAGGACGAAGGCTTGCGGCGCAGGCTGACCGCGCTGGCTGTCGCTTTGGCCTTGGGTTTGGCGGCGATAACCGCTGTTTGTTTCTTACGGCTGAGGACAGGATGCGTGGCGCTTAGGCTGGGCGTCTTGCGCTTCATGACGCGTGCCGCCGTTGGCAGACTGGCTCGTTTGGCCTGATGAAGCGGGGCGATGGCTGGCGTTTGTTGAGCCAGCGTCAAGCCCTTTAAGCCTAGCCCCCACGCCCGCAAGACCAGAGAGGCGCGCTCTTGTGCCTTAAGCGTTGTGGGCACGGCAAGCGTCAACGCGACATCGTTCGTGATAAAGCTTTGCGTGGCAGCGGCCATGGCAAGTGTAGCCTCAAGAGACAAGGTCTTGGTCGTTTCAAAAAGAGCGTGATGTTCCGCCTTAAGTTCGGGAACGCCTTCAAGCGTATCATGCCCGCAGCAAAAGGCGTTGGCGGTTTCAATTTCTTGCGCCGAAAAGCCTAGGTGATCCAGCATATCAAACGCTGGATTGTGAAGGGCCTGATCGCTAAGACCCAGTTGCGTGCGGCATAACTCTAGCCCCATCACCCATGGCGTGATGGCAAGACGCAGATGGCTTACAAACGGCAAGGCGGCTTCGATGCGCTCCAACGCTTCATCGGGCAAACCCTTGTCGCTCAGCGCTGTAAGACTGATGGCGGGGGCAGCTTTAAGCGTGCGGTAGCCTGTGATATGGGCAAGGATCGCCTTTTGATCCTCTGGTGCATAGCCTAGGGATTCTAAAGCAATCCGCAGCGCGGGGCGTGCGCGGCGTTCAAACAAAGCATCGCCAAGGGCGTAATCGCAAGCCAAGGACGATTCTGGCATCACGCCTGCGCTTGTGCTGTCTAACAAAGGGGCAAGGGAGGGCGTGGCCGTGATCGTGGTCAGATGAAGATGACGAAGGCCGTGTTGCCTGACAAGGTGCAGGGCTTCTTCGCTGGCGTAACGCGCTGTGGCGATAAGAATCAGATCCGCGCCGGAATCGATGCGAAGCGTTTGAGGCAGAACCTCAAGGCGGTCATAGTCTGTCTTTTCGTTAAAAGTGGCGCGCAGCCTGTTGCCCATGGCGCGTAAGGTTGTCTCGCGGTTTGCGGCAAAGACGTCGCAGCTTCCGACTTTTTGGGCGATGCGTGCCGATGTTGCTGCCGCCGCTGCCGTGATGATGGCCGCCAAAGAGGCGGCTGTGTTGCGGGCAGGATCGCTGTTATAGGGAAGGGCGAGGCTCATCAGCATGGCGGCAAGGTTGCCCATGGTGATCGCAAGCGGGCGTTCGGAAGAAGGCGTGACGGCCATCTCGTCATAAAAAAGCTCACACAAAAGGACGGCCAGTTTTGTAGCATGGCGAAGACCCGCTGCGTCAATGCCGCCGTCATCTTGCCGAAAGGCTAACAGGTTGAGGCTTGCGCTGGGGATTGCCGCTGAAGCGCTAGGCCCCGATCCCCACTGTGCCATGGTGTCGGCAAAAACCAATGTTGTTGTCTGGCTTAGGCTTTTTTCAAAAAAGCTTTTCCATTTTTCGCGTGTGGTGGGCTGCTCTTCGCGCAGCAGGGCATCAATGGTTTCGTTTTGTACGATAAGTGTTTGGGGCAAGGAAGCGCTAGGCGCTGCTGTTTTGGTTGCGGCTGCCGCTTGGCCATAGGCCCAATCAAGGCCAAGGGTGGCCAGTATTTGCGGCGCAAGCACAAGGCGGCCTGTCAGCATGGCGGCGCGTGTTTCATCATAAAAAGCGCAGGCGGTTGTTTCGTCCGGCCAAAAGCCTTTTTGCCAGCCGCGATAGGTGGCCGTGCCCACCACGCGGTTCAAGACATCCATGACCGAGCGTTCTGGTGTTGTTTCATGGCTGCTGGCGCGCCGTTGCCATAACCATGAGGGAATCGTGTTTTCCTCAACCACGCGGCGCGTGATGGGCGCTGCAAGGCACAAGGCCTCTTGAAAAGATTGGGCGGCCTCAAGGCTCCACGTTGCGGGAACCTGAAAGGGGGGCTGAAGAGCCTCAGCCTCGCTGCCCGCTGTGACAAAGTGCATAGCATTCCAAGGAAGGAGTGCGCCTGTCGTAAAAAGTCGTTCCAAGTACATGGGGGAGCCTTTGTTTTTCAGAGAAATCAAAGTTATCCACAAGATGATGTGGTGCGACCATTTTATGGCACAAAATATAGTTGATTTAAAGAAAAAGATACTCACAGGGAGCGGCGGTAACAGACCTTGGAAAAGACTTGGGAAAACCCTTTTTAGGGAAAGCTTTGCTTAAAGTTGTTCACACCTTTTTTAGGAATTGCGTGGCAAAAGAGAAAGGGACAATGGATGGGATAAAATGCGCGAAGCGTTTTCATGGATAAGGCGATTGGCTCAGATCGGGACGAGGCTGACGGTGGCTTTGTTTGGGCGATTGGTCTTTGCGGACTCTTATGGCAACCGTTACTACGTCCTGCAAAAGGCTTGGCTTGGGTTTAAGGGGGCAGAGAAAAGATGGGTTCTTTTTGCGGGAGAGCCTGAAGCGACCAAGATTCCGCCAGAGCATTTTGCGTGGCTTCATCATCTGTGCGATCAGCCCTTGCCGAAAGGTGGGGGAAGCCGTTATGGTCAAGACAAAGGGCATCATCCGAATCTGACAGGCACTATGGCGGCTACTTTTCTGCCGTGGCGTGAGATTCATCATCGTGATAATCGTGATAATAAAGCGTGGCAACCGCTAGCGCGCACAAAAAGGAAGTGAAGGAGTTGGTTATGGGACGCAATGCAATCGAAACCGTGCTGGGGGCTGTCGTTCTGATCGTGGCCGGTTTTTTTCTTGTTTTTGCCTATTCCAGCGCGAATTTGCGTAAGGTTGAAGGCTATACCGTTTCGGCGAATTTCCCGATGGTGGATGGCCTGAAAGAAGGCGGTGATGTCAAGATTAACGGCGTGAAGGTAGGCTCGATTGCTGCGATGAAGCTGATGACCGATCCAGGCCCCACACAATACCTTGTGCAGATGACAATGACCCTTTTGCCTTCCGTTGCGTTGCCGACCGATACCATTGCGATGGTGGCCAGCGAAAGCCTTTTGGGGGGGAAATACCTGTCTTTGGAGATTGGCGTTGAAGAAGATATGGTTCCAACGGATGGCAGCGGCAAGCTGACCCGCACGCAAGCGCCCATGCGTCTTGATGATCTGATCGGCCAGCTTATCTACAGCAAAAAGGCTGAGGCTACGCCTGCGCCCGCCGCGCCACTTCCTGGCCGATGCTGCCGAAGCCGAGGATGC
>DYNT01000001.1:0-35664 GCA_020720905.1 Micavibrio aeruginosavorus | reverse complement strand
CGCCCGCCGCGCCACCCGCTGCGCCACCCGCTGCGGCTCCCGTTCCTGTCGCTCCTGCTCCTGCGGCTGAGCCGACGCTCCCGTGAAGAGGCGCTCACTCGTTTTTTGGGGTGGGATTGTGGCGTTGTTGGCTGCCTCGCCTGCCGCTTATGCCGCTGCGCCCAGCGTGGAAAAGCCCATGGCGACTTTGCGCGTTTTGGACAAGGTGACGGCGCGGGTCGAAGAAATCGATGTCCAAACGGAAACACCCTATAAGTTTGGCACGCTTTTCATTACGGCGCATAGCTGCCGCGAAACAACCCCTGATGAAACGCCGGAATCGGCGGCCTTTTTGGAGGTCAGCGAAATGAAGACGGGACAAACAGAAACGGGCGTTTTTAAGGGCTGGATGTTCGCCTCGAGCCCCGCTTTATCAGCGATGGAGCATCCCGTCTATGATTTATGGCTGATGGGATGTAAGAGCAGCGCAACGGCAACGACTCCTTAAAAAAGGAGAAGCACAAAATCATAGAGACTCAAAACAGTTCAAGATTTGGCAAATTTAAAAGAAACCAAACGGGATCCCCGCCCTCCCTCTCTTCGCCCGCCGCAAGGGCGGCGGGACGAGAGCGTCCACACATGACAACAGGATTATTCATCTCTTTGTAAACCAACTTATTGTCGGATTAATAGCCTACCCCAAAATGTGAAGGCCGCCATCAACATAAAGGGTTTCCCCTGTGATCAGTTTGGCGGCATCGGTCGCCAGCAACGCCGTGGCCGCGCCAACATCATCGATGGAAACAAGCCGTTGCATCGGCGCGCGCTCGGCCGCTTTATCCATCAATTCGTCAAAATGCGCAATGCCGCTGGCGGCGCGAGTCTTAATCGGCCCTGGGGAAATGGCGTGGACGCGAATGCCCTTGCCGCCCAATTCATAAGCCAAATAGCGCACGCTAGCCTCCAGCGCCGCTTTGACAGGCCCCATCAAATTGTAATGCTCAACAACTTTTTCCGCGCCGTAATAGCTCATGGCGAAAAGGCTGCCGCCGTTTTTCATCAAAGGCTCAGCCAATTTCGCCGTCCGTATAAACGAATGGCACGATACGTCCATCGCAATCCGAAAGCCCTCTTGCGAAGAATCGGTCAAGCGGCCATGCAAATCCTCACGCGGGGCGAAAGCGATGGAGTGCAAAACAAAATCCAACTGCCCCCACTGCTTCTCAATCGCGGCAAAAACAGCCTCTAACGCGCCCGCTTCTTGCACATCGCACGGCAAAAAGATGGAAGCCTCTAACCTCTCGGCCAAGGGCGCGACATACTGTTTCGTTTTTTCATTCAAATACGTCACGGCCAAATCTGCACCAAAGCGCTTGAACGCTTTGCCACAGCCCCACGCGATAGAGCTGTCATTGGCGATGCCGATCACAAGCCCTTTTTTACCGGCAAGCTGCTTCATGGTATCGGAAGAAAAAGAGGTCATGGCGTTTCCTTTGTTGAGCCTGCGGGAAGCGCAGGCGGGTTCAGCACAAACGGCGTCGCTTGCCTTAGCAAAACGATGCTGATACGGCGGTTGCGAGAATCTTTAGGATCGTTCGGCACAAACGGCTCTTGATCCGCCAACCCCACCACACGCGCAATCCTCTCACGCACGACGCCGCCTATCGTTAATTCAGAGCGAGACACATTGGCGCGATCCGTTGACAGATCCCAATTATCGCGGCGCGATCCGGTCGGATAAGGGTTGCTGTCCGTATGGCCCGTGACCGAGATTTTATTCGGCAATTTAGAGAGAACCTGCCCGACAAGGCGCAGCAAATCGCGCCCTTTTTCATAAGGGCTAGACGAGCCAGAGGGAAACAGCGAAAACTTATCTTTATCGATAATTTGAATGCGAAGCCCCTCTGGCGTTTGATCGATCACAAGATACTCCGCCAAATCCTTCATCGCGGGATTGCCTAAAAGCGCTTGCTTCAACATCTCGGCCGCCGCTTTGAACTTGGCTTCTTCTTTCTTCATCGACTCGGCCAAGGCAATGGCATCCTTCGTCACTTGGTCTTGCGCTTGCGCCAGCTTTTCCTCTGGCGTCAACGCCGCCTTATCCTCAGCCTTTTTATCTTCTGCCGCATGGCCGTCGGCTGAGGTTTCACTTTTGCCTAAGACGTCTTCCTCGCCCTCATCGCCCTTGCCAACCGTCGCCATCGAACGATCATCAAGCCCAGGCGGCGAGGACGCCGAAATCTCGGCCCCATCGGGCATCGTGATCGCTTTGCCACCCATCACGCCGCCGGAGCCGCCTTCGGAATGCGAAATTGCCATCGGCGCAAAATAATCCGCGATGCCTTTGCGTTGATCGGACGTGGTGACGTTCAAAAGCCAAAGCAACAAAAAGAACGACATCATGGCCGTCACGAAATCGGCATAAGCCACCTTCCACGCGCCGCCATGATGCCCCGCGTGCCCGCCCTTTTTCTTTTTCCTGATAATAATAATGGGTTGGTTGTGATCGGCCATGCCATTCCCTTACGATGGCGCGGACAAAGCTTGTGTCGCTTCTTCCACTTCCGTAAAGCTGGGGCGCACATCAGCCATCAAGGTTTTGCGCGCGTACTCAATCGATATCGATGGCGCAAAGCCTTGCAAATGCGCCAGCATGCCAATCTTAAGGCATTGGAGGTACTTCGATTCGGCATCCTGCGTCGCCTTAATAAACGTGCCCATCGGCCCCACAAAACCGTAGGCCGTCCACACACCCATAAACGTTCCAACAAGCGCGCCGCCGATAAGACGCCCCAAAACCTCTGGCGGTTCGGAAATCGAGCCCATCGTGTGAATAACGCCAAGCACGGCAGCCACAATACCGATGGCGGGCATACCATCCGCAATGGATTGAACCGCCGCCGCGATCGCTTCATTCTCAGCATGATGAACTTCCAGCTCTTCATCCATCAGCGCCTCGATCTCAAACGGCTTATCCGCGCCAAGGGTAAAAAGCCGCAGATAATCGCAGAAAAACTCAACCGCATGATGGTTGTGAAGGAATCCCGGAAACGCTTGAAAAATGCTGCTTTCCTCTGGCTTTTCGACATGTGCCTCTAACGCCAACATGCCTTTGGTTTTCGCCAACTTGAAAATCTGATACATAAGCGACAAAAGCTCGATATAAGATTCTTTGTTGAATTTCGGCTTCTTGATAAGAAGCTTCATCGACTTTCCAACGCCTTTTTTCACAGACTTTGGATTGGCAATAATAAAACCACCCGCCGCCGTCCCGCCCATAATGACGATTTCAATCGGCGCAGCATCCGCCAGCACCGAAAGATGACCGCCTTCGAAGACATAGCCACCGAGCGTGCAGGCAACAGCCGTGATTAAACCGATGAAAAAGTTTAGACTCATGCGCCTGACCAAACAAAAAAACCTGAAACCTTTCGATTTCAAGAGCAAGAGAAGATAACCACCCCTTTCGTTAAGATCGTTTTAACGAAAAGAATCATGGTTAAAACCATAACACAAAAGAAAATTGTTAACCAATAGTCATTTTTGTATTGAAAACAATGAGATTCGCGTTTTTAACAAGCAAAGATATTTCCCGATATATGAAAGATTTTTATTGATTTATGCCACAGAATGTGTTATTCGTCACTTATGACAATGCCGAACCTTGCCTTCTTTTTTCCCCCACGCCTTAAAACCCGAAACCATGGGGCAACCGCCTTAGGTACGCTCCTTCGAAAGAGGAGAACGGCTCCCCTCCGCCTCTTAACCGATTCACCTCCTATTAATCATATCTATCGCATAGTTAGTCCCATAGCGCCTCAGGCGCAAAAGAGGTCGCGTATGAATCCAGAAATGCTCTTTCATTTTATCATTGCTCTTGCGGGAATCGTGATGGTTCTTGCCGCTGCAAGCGACGCTGTGCGCTATCGCATTCCCAACGCGGCGTGCGCCGCGCTGTTGCTGTTGTTCCCCATGTATGTTTATGCCGCGCCCATCACGATTCACTGGGAAAATCATGTATGGGTTTTTCTCGCCACGTTCGGCCTTGGGTATCTCGTTTTTCTGAAGAACTGGGCAGGCGCAGGCGACATCAAATTGTTATCCGTTATCAGCCTGTGGGCGGGCTCTACGCACGCTGTTTTATTCCTTTTCATCACAGCCCTTTCAGGCGGCCTTTTGGCGCTGGGACTTGGCGCAATGACTTTTATGCGCCTGCGCCATGAAAAGGACGAGGCCATAAAAACAAAGCTATCCAAAACGCCGCTTCCCTATGGCATCGCCATCGCGCTGGGCGGCCTTTGCACACTCGCGCTTTTGCTCAACCCCGCTTTGCTTCCAGCAAAAGGCTAAGGAGAAAAAACCATGCCTGCTAAAAAAATCTTTCTTTTGCTTATCGCTTTGATGATCGCCGGGGGAACCGTCATCGTCGCCCGCACCATGCTATCCAAAGGCAACGGAACGGCCACCGTGGAAACGAAAGCAACGCCGACACAGGAAATCCTTGTCGCCGCAAAGGACCTGCCCGCCGGAGCCATGATCAAAGACGCCGACTTGAAATGGCAAGTCTGGCCCAAGGAAGAAGGCGTCACGGGTCAAGCCGTTAAGGGCGTCGCCAACATCACGGATTACACGGGTCAAGTTGTGCGCTATGGCATGCGCACGGGCGAACCCATCATGACGGGTCGCACCGTCAAACCCGGTGAGCAAGGCTTTATGGCCGCCGCCCTGACGGCGGGCATGCGTGCCGTGTCCATTGCCATCACGCCTGTCGCTGGCGTGGCGGGTTTTGTTTTTCCAGGCGATCATGTGGATATTATCGTCACGCACACCATCGGGCGTAAAGGCGATGTGGGATCGGACGAGCGCCGCGTCAGCGAAACGATGATCAAAAACGTGCGCGTCCTTGCCCTTGATCAAAAGATGAACGACCAAGTGACCGAACCGAAAATCGCACAAGTCGCCACGTTGGAAGTCACGCCCAAGCAAGCCGAAACGATGGCGCTGATCACGCAAATCGGCACGGTTTCTTTGGCTTTGCGCAGCATGGCCAACGATCCGGTTACGGATAAGGCCGCCGATCAAACGACAACAGCCACCATGATGCCATCGCAGCAACCCGCCGTTCCCGATGTGGCTTTGGATGCCGCCACGTTGGCAGGCGGGATTCCAGCGCTGCCCCCCGCCAGCGATGCGCTAACGTGGGACAGCGATGTCAGCCAAGTTCTGCCAAGCCCCGCCAATCGTTCGGGCGCAACGCAAAAAATTCAAATCATACGGGGCAAAGAATCAACGGAAGCTATCTTTGACCTTCCCCAACAATAAGGATGCCGACCATGCGTTTATCAAAAATTACCCTTCTTGCTTCGATGGTCATCGTGACGCTCTGCGCGGGCCTTATGGCGAGTAGCGCGAGCGCCTTGGCCGCAACGCCCGATAAAACCATTAAAGCCGAAAAATTGGAGAAGGCTACTACCGAGAAAAAACCGACAACGCTTGAGGTGCTCATCGATAAAAGCGTGCCTGTTAAGTTCAACGCGCCTGCCGCCACGGTTTTTATTGCAAACCCTGATATTGCGGATGTGCAAGTAATCTCGCCCCTGTCCGTGATGATCTATGGCAAGAAGGAAGGCCATACGACGCTTAAGATTACGGATAAAGACGGGCATGATCTGGTTTACAAAACGGTGATGGTCACACAAAACCTTGCAGCGCTGCGTGAGACGCTGCGCACCGTTTTGCCCAGCAGCACCATCAAGGTTGAATCCATTCCCAATGGCATTGTGTTGTCGGGCGACGTTGCGGATGCCGCCGCCGTTGAAGATGCCCGCCGCCTTGCGGTGCGCTATATCCCCAGAGATGGCGATATTATCAATCGCATCCATGTTAAAGCCAACAATCAGATTCAAATTCGCGTGCGCTTCGCCGAAGTGTCCCGCGATGTGGACAAACGCTTTGGCATCAATTGGGAAACCATCAGCAACGTTGGCGGCTTTGCCTTTGGCCTTGCGACAGGGGCTGATTTCATTACAGCAGGCGCAACAGCTCTCACGCGCACCAGCTTGGACGGATCAACCAATGATGCCATCGCCGCGACCTATAACAGCGGCCATCACAGCGTCAACAGCATGATTGACGCGTTGGCCAAAAACGGCCTGATCACCATTTTGGCCGAGCCGTCTTTAACCGCCATGTCAGGGGAAACGGCCAGCTTCCTTGCGGGCGGTGAGTTCCCCATCCCTGTCCCCCAAAACGAAAACGTCACCATCGAATGGAAACAGTACGGCGTTTCCCTAGCCTTCACGCCAACGGTGATCGGGGAGGATCGCATCAATCTGCACGTTCGCCCCGAAGTCAGCCAACTTTCTGCCGCTGGCGCTGTCACCATCGGGACAGTTCAAGTGCCCGCCCTGACGACACGACGCGCCGAAACAACGATTGAGCTGAACAGCGGACAAAGCTTTGCCATCGCCGGTCTTTTGAACAACCAGCAAACCCAGTCGGTCGATAAATATCCGTTCTTGGGCGACATTCCCGTTTTGGGACCGCTGTTCCGCTCCACACGCTTTCAAAACAATGAAAGCGAATTGGTTATCATCATCACGCCCTATATCGTCAAGCCCGCAACGCAAGAACAGTTGGCGTTACCGACAGACGGCTTTGCGCCGCCTTCGGATACTGATCGCATCTTCCGCCTGCGTGAGACAAACAGCGACCCTGCCGCAAGACCTTTAAGCGGTGAGCCTCGCGCCACCTTAAGTCCCATGGAACCCATGGCCGAGGAATCGCCGCAACCTATCGCTGCGCCTGTGATTCCCGTCGCCCATGAAGGAACAGCGCGTGAGGTCGTCACGCCTTCTGCGTCGCTGATGTCCACGCCACTTTCTGCTGCGCCCACCAAAACCAAAGCGCCCGCGCCGCAAGGCCCTGGCGGCTTTATTGTGGAGTAACCCATGACGCCTTCTTTTTCTCGCACCTTCCTTCTTGCTTTGCCTTTCGCCGCGCTGTGCCTTGCCGGTTGCGAGGCAACGCCCGCCCCCGATTACCGCATCCGCCTTATGCCCTCGGCCAAGGAAAGCGACAGCGTCGCCGTCCCTCCCGATTGTCCAAGCTGGGCGACAACATCTATAGGAGACAATGAAAACACAATCACGCCGCAGCTGGGCTGCGCCGCTGCGCGTAATTTGGCTGCGCACGTTGATCGCCCCGAAGATTTGATTGAAGGAAAGCCTTTGGGAAAAGCCGACGGCACGCTGGCTGCTTCGTCCATGAACAATTATCGCACTGGAAAAACAAGAGCCCTTATAGACGCCAAAGCAGACGCCCCCACAGAGCAAGCGCCAGCAAGCACGGGGACAACGCCGTAATTTAACAAAAAGAACACAAAGGATATCATCAGGTGCGCTATGCATAACGAGTTTATGGCTTTTATCAATGATGACGAAACCGCCCTTCAGGTACAAGGCTGGGCGGAAAAACAGGGGTTTCCCGCCGATACCATTCAGCGCGGCGGCCCTGAGCTGTTCGCTTCGCTTTTAGAATCCGATGCGCCGCCTAAATTGGCGTTGATTGATTTTGATGGACAAGAACAACCCATCCAACTAGCCGCAAGGCTTGTGAGCCTGTGCGGCCCCGCCAGCCACCTTGTCGCACTGGGCAGCGCCAACGATGTGACGCTTTACCGCAGCATGATGGCCGCAGGGCTTAGCGATTATCTGGTCAAGCCCGTCACGCCCGAAATCTTGACGCAAACTATGCTCTCCGCCTCGCAAGGCGAAAAGGGCGGTGCCCATGGCTCCCACAAAGACGCCCGCATTATTGTTGTGATGGGCGTGCGCGGCGGCGTTGGCGCCAGCCCCGTGGCCGCCAATACCGCGTGGCTCATCGCCCACAACCTGAAGCAAAAAAGCGCCCTTTTGGATATGGATTTGCAGTTTGGGACAAGCGCGTTGGCCTTGGATATCGAACCGGGCCATGGCCTTCGCGATGTTGTCAGCTCACCCCAGCGCGTGGATGGCTTGATGATTGCGGGCGCTCTTATCAGCGAAAGCGAATCCTTTGCCGTGCTCAGCGCCGAGGAATCCATTGAAGACGTCATCCATGTCGATGCCGCCGCCATCGCCGCTCTTTTGAAGGAAATGAAAAGCACCTATAACGCCGTCATCATCGATATGCCGCGCCATATGATCGCCACGCAAAAACGCATCCTAGCCACCGCGCATGAAATCGTGCTGGTGACCGAGATGTCGTTGGTTGGCATTCGCGACACGCTGCGTATTCGCACAACGCTAAAAGGCCTTGGCTCCACCGCCAAAATCACGCAAGTCGCCACACGCGTCAGCGCAAGCCGTCCTTCAGCCGTTGATGAGGCCGCCTTTGCCAAAGGCACGCAAGCCAAGATTGATTTCACCCTCCCCGACGATCATAAAAACATGACCGCCGCCAACAATGCCGGTAAAATGCTGGGCGCTCTTGCCCCTTCAGCCGCCCTAACTAAGGCGATGCTAGCGCTCGCCAAGTCGTTTTTAGAAACGCCAGAGGATAAGGCCGCCGCGCCTAAGAAAAGCAGCGGGCTTTTAGGGGGGCTCTTTAAATCAGCCGCCAAGGAGGATGCCAAGAAATGACCGCCGACGCGCAGGGAAATCTGGAGGCGAGAATCCTTGCGGCTGATGGTACGCTTGTTGTTTTGCGCGACCGCCTTATGCCGGAATTGACGAAAGCTTTTCCCAAAGAAAAAATTAAGACAATGCCACGCGTAGAGATCAACCGCGAGATTAAAAACTTTGCACTGGCCTTCCTCAGCCAACAAGGGATTGAACTGAACCTTCTGGATCAACGCGATTTTGTCAACGTGCTGAGTAACGCTTTGCTGGGTCAAGTGGCCAAACCCGAAAACGCAAAGGCGACAATTGCCCCAGCCAACGCAACAACGGTGACTTCTTTTGTCCCCCCCACGCCAGAGGTTGAGGAAGCGCCGCCCCCCCCACCCCGCCATGTTGAGCCCCTTGCGATCAGCACCGCCAGCCGTACAAGCGTTGGTCAGGCCAAGCTTAAACTTCAGCCGCTTATCCTTGATCGGATTGATACGTCAGCCGCCGCGCGCATGGCACGCGAGGATTTGGCACGTGATTTAAAAGGCCTGATCGGCGAGCTTTTGATCGAAACCAAAACACAGCTTAATGCCGCCGAACGGTTAGAGCTGGTTGAGCAGCTCCTCAACGATATGCTCGGCCTTGGCCCCTTAGAACCTTTGCTGGCTGATGAAAGCGTTTCAGAAGTCATGGTCAATGGCCCCAAGCAGGTCTATTGCGAGAGCAAGGGCAAGCTGACGCTCACCGACGTGACGTTCCGCGATAACGCGCATGTTCTCTCTATCGCCACGCGCATCGTGACCGCCATTGGCCGCCGCATTGATGAAAGCTCCCCCCTTTGCGATGCGCGTTTGATGGATGGCAGTCGCGTCAACATCATCATTCCCCCCTTGGCCATCGACGGCCCCACCATTACCATCCGTAAATTCTCCAAAAAGAAAATCACGCTCGATTCCATGATCAAATTCGGCAGCATTTCGCCGCAAATGGCGCAAGTGCTGCGTATCGTGGGGCGTTGCCGCCTGAACATTTTGATTTCTGGCGGCACAGGATCGGGAAAGACAACATTACTCAACGCCCTATCCCAAATGATTGATCATGGTGAGCGCGTGGTGACCATTGAAGACGCTGCCGAGCTGCAATTGCAGCAGCCGCACGTCGTCCGCCTTGAAACGCGCCCCGCTAACCTTGAAGGCCACGGCGAAATTACCATGCGCGATTTGCTAAAAAACGCTTTGCGCATGCGGCCTGATCGCATCATCGTCGGTGAAACACGCGGCGGCGAGGCCATCGATATGCTGCAAGCCATGAACACCGGTCATGATGGCTCTTTGTCCACCGTTCACGCCAACCGCCCACGCGAGGCCATCATGCGCCTTGAAAACATGGTTGGCCTTGGCGGCGCGAACCTAGCGCCTCGCGCTATTCGTCAACAAATAGCCTCAGCCGTCGATATGATTATTCAAGTTAGCCGCATGCGCGACGGGTCGCGGCGCGTCACGCATATTTCCGAGGTGACGGGCATGGAAGGCGAGGTCATCTCGATGCAGGATTTGTTCGTGTGCGATGTCACAGGCGAACTCCCCGATGGACGCCTGACCGTTGATTTCAAGAACAACGGCCTGCGCCCCCACTGTTTGCCCAAGGCCGCCTATTACGGGCTTGAAAAAGATTTGCTGGAGGCGCTGTCATGACCCCCTCCCTTACCTTGATTATTGTGGTCGGCGGCGGCCTTCTTCTTTTGGTTTTGGTCGCGCTTTTTTGGCAAGACAATGGCTCTTCCTCCGTCAAGAAGCGCTTGGATCGCGTCAGCGGCGAAGCCCCCGCCAAAAGCTTGAAGGAAACAACCACAACGCTCCGCCGCCGCACAAGCGACAGCGCCATTCCTCTCTTTGATCGCATCATCAAAACGACACTGCCCAATCCCGAAAAAATGAGGCAACGTCTAGCCTGCACCGGCAAAAATATCTCGCTTGGCGAATATCTTATGATCAACGCCATCGCCATTGGCGTTTTTTATCTTGTTTTCACCCACCTTATCCACTGGGCCAAACCTGTTTCTTTTTTTATGAGCATTGCTGTTGGCCTTTACCTCCCCCATATGATCACAGGCCGCATGGGCAAAAAACGCACTCTAAAATTCCTAAGCATCTTTCCCGAAGCCATCGATACAATTTGCCGAGGACTTCGATCTGGCCTCCCCATCACCGAGACCATCGCCACCGTGGGGCAAGAGCTTCCCGATCCTTTAGGCCTTGAGTTCAGTCGCATCAGCGATGGCGTGCGCATGGGGCGCTCACTGGAAGAATCCATGTGGGAAGTCGCAAGCCGTCTTAATACGCCCGAATATCGTTTTTTCATTATTGCCCTTGCCATCCAACGAGAAACGGGGGGCAACCTTGCTGAAACACTTGGCAATCTGGCCGAGCTTCTCCGCAAGCGCAGGCAACTCAAACAGAAAATCAAAGCCATGTCATCCGAAGCCCGCGCATCGGCCATGATTATCGGGTCGTTGCCTTTTTTGATGTTCACCCTTTTGATGGTAGTCAATTCGGAATACATGATGATTTTGCTGAATGAAACAAAAGGGAAATTCCTTTTGGGTGGCGGACTAACATGGCTAGGTCTGGGCGTTCTTGTCATGAAACAAATGATCAACTTTGAGATTTAACCACCATGCCGAAAATAGGAGCTCTTTTTAATAGTCCAGATTTCCTAGCCGCTTTATGCGGCTTGGCGGCTTTTGTCGTCGTTGTGTTGGTGTGGACAGCGTTCATTGACAACGATCCCCTTCCCGATCGCCTTAAATCCATAGCCCAGCGCCGCGACGAATTTGAAGGCGAGCGCCGTAAGAAAAACTCGCGCCGTGCCAGCTTGCAAAAGCATGGCCTTATGAAACAAGTGGTCGAATGGCTTAAACTGACGCAAGGCAAAAGCCTTGACGGCTTGCGCCTTAAACTTCGCCGCGCAGGCTATCATTCACGCGACACGATGTTTGTTTTTCTTTTTGCCAAACTCGCCCTTATGGCAGGCCTGAGCGCGACGAGCTTTTTCTTTTTCGTCATCGTCAAAATGATCGATATCCCCGCCTCCGCCGCTTTATTCATTCCGCTTGTGGCCGCCCTCATCGGCTGGATGCTGCCGGATGTCTTGGTCAAAAACATGAGTCAAAAACGAGAAGACGTTTTACGCAAAGCAACCCCAGATGCGCTGGATCTTCTTGTCATTTGCGCTGAAGCGGGGCTTGGCCTTGACGCAGCCTTTGACCGCGTGAGCCGAGAAATCGCCCCCACTGCGCCAGAGCTATCCGAAGAGCTTGCCTTAACGGGGGTTGAATTAAACTTTTTGCCTGATCGCCACAAAGCATTGCGTGGCTTGTCTGAGCGCATTCCCCTGCCCAGCATCATTGCCCTTGTGAATACCCTTATTCAAACGGAGAAATACGGGACACCGTTGGCTCAAGCCTTACGCGTTCTCTCTGCCGAAATGCGCGAAGATCGGATTATGAAGGCCGAAGAAAAAGCAGCGGCCCTACCAGCCATTTTGACAGTTCCCATGATTCTTTTTATTTTGCCACCGCTGTTTGTCGTTTTGATCGGCCCAGCCGCCCTGAGAGTATCGGCGCTTATGGCCACGCGGTAACCACGCCTAAACCACCATCCCGATTTCCTTAAGCCGCACAAACCATTCACTAGCCGAGGCCGCTGGGCGGCAACGCACCAACGTGGCCACACGCGCTTCAAGCGTCGCATAACATTTGCGAAACTTCCATTCTTGCACATCGGCGCGCTCACTGGCCAAAGGATCGTCCACAAGCCAATGAGCCCGCACAGGATCATGCGGCCAATCAAGGGGCAAGAGGTCATGCGCCTCTTGCGACAAGGTTATAATCATATCAACCTTGACCAAATGCGCCGCCGCATAAAAATCCTGCCATTTTTTGGGGTAAAGTTTATGCGTTTGATACCCTGCGTCTTCCAAAAGGGATTTGGTGCGTGGAGCCAACGCCCCCCAAGGCGCAACCCCAGCACTTCGCGCACGATAAGCTTCACTGCCCTTAGCGTTCAAGAAAGCCTCAGCCATGGAGCTGCGCGCTGCATTGCCCGTCGAAACAAACAAGATGAGAAGAGGCCTAAGGCTCATGAACCGACGCACCCTGACAAAACGAATCACTTTGTTCAAGGTAGAGGGGAGAAAATCAGCGGGCAATGCTTTCATTAACGGTTTACTAACCATTCATAAAAAGTGTTGCCAATACGACTCTCTTTTATAAATTTCTTTTTGGGTCGATCCCGAAATTATAAATAGAAAGAGTCAAAAAAATCTTTTTCTGTCACAATACTATCCAGCCCCCTATCATGGGATTCAAGGGGAAGAAAAGGCTCCTCCTGCACGCTGTAGGCAAGGCCAATCGCTTTGATAGGACGCAAAGATCGAGCGTGGGCGAGGGCACGATCATAAAAGCCGCCGCCTTGCCCCAACCGATGCCCCGCGCGATCAAACCCGACCAAGGGCACAAGAAAAACATCTGGCTCTACAAGCGCTGCGCCAGCCAAAGGGACGGGGATAGAGTGCGCCCCCATTAGCAAAGGATCTCCCAAGGCATAGGAACGAAACATCAAGAGACTATCGTCTTCAGGCAAACACGGCAAGCAAAGGGGATGACCTCTAGCCTCCAATTCTTGGATAAGGGGACACGGATTGATTTCTGAGCCACAGGCGCTATAAGCCGCTACCAAGGCACGGGGGGGCAATGTGACATGCGCCAAAAACACATCGCGCAACGCTAAGGCTGCCTTCTGCGCCTCCAAGACGCTCACGGCCTTGCGTCGCCCTCGCAGAAGACAGCGAAGAGACGCTTTCATATCTTGTGGCGAGGGCATCATTCCTTAATCCACAATACGCCATGCCCCATCGGGCTGCAAACAAGCTG
Organism: Micavibrio aeruginosavorus; assembly: GCA_020720905.1. GTDB lineage: Bacteria > Pseudomonadota > Alphaproteobacteria > UBA9219 > UBA9219 > UBA8914. The sequence goes on along the minus strand of DYNT01000001.1, from coordinate 22,164 downwards.
TGCCATAGGCCATTTCTTTGTAAAACCCAATCTGCGTCATGGCTTGGTACTCACGGCACAATTGACCCTGACCGTTATAAAACGATGGGGAAACAGGGTCGGCCAATAAAGAGGGTTCACTTACATAACGCACAGGCTGCACGACTGTCGCTTGATAAACAACGCGACGTGGTGGCGGCGCATACCAATGGGGAGCATAGTACGCCCGATGAAAAGGATGGGCATGAGGCGGCCCATGCCACACAGACGGATGACGCGGATGATGCGGATGACGATGCCCATCATTAATCGAAAAAGAAAACGATGTGTCCGCATGTGCTGGAGCTGGAAGCCCACCGATAACAACAGCGACAACAAGAATGGCCATCAAGCTTACAAAAAATCGTTTCATTCTATCCCCCTTTTTTGAAGCAGCCATTGGCGACGCCATGCCAAGGCGCAAAGCGCCGCCAATTCTTTTTCACAAACCGCTTATTGCTTGGCTCCCTCTTCAGTCCCCGCCATAGGCATGGGGCCTTTGCCATCCCGCATCTTGCCATGAGGCGCGTTCAGGCCACCTTGCCTAGGGTGTTGTGGCCTGTTAGCCAGTTGGGTCCTGTCTTCCTGCGTCATTTGAGAAGCTGCCGAGGCGAAGGCTTCAAAATGAGAAGCCGTCATTTTAGCGTGCAGCGCTTGGATCTCTTGCTCCTTAGCAAGATAGGCCGCCTTGTCAAAAGTGGCGGCCTTTAAGATTTCGCCCAATTCGCTTCTCTTTGTTTTCATATCGTCAAATGTTGCCTTGTCGGCCTCATGTCCTTTCGTCATGGCCTCTTGCAATAATTTTTGACCCGCTTCAGAAAGATTGGCCATCATAGGGGGCATAGGGCGAGCCGCTTTGTCCGTGGCCTCCTGCGTTACTTTCGTTGCTGACGTGACGGGAACCGTTTCCGTTTTGGCCTGAGCCATGCCGGAAATTAAAATGACAGAAAGAAGAGCGGAAGCCATGATAAGAGGTTTCTTGTTCATAAAGTTTCTCCATCGTTGGGTTGAACGGACAAGCCGTCATGGTTCTTATAAAGCCATACCCCCATGGCAAAATTATGAGTAAAAAAGAAAAAGTTCGCCGCAAAAAAGGCGCAGTCCGCCTGCCTTCTCAAAAAGGAAGGGGGTAATCCTAAAGCCTAAGGCTATAAACGCTGTTTATCCTGTTGGTTGCAGCAACACACTCTACCGCCGCCGCCTCTGGCGTAACGGGAAGCCCTAGGCCAGCACCTCCATTAATGGTCATGCCCGTCAGCCCCTTTGGCGCACCCGCGCTTGATAAGGCGCTGGCCAACGCCACACAGCTGGATCCTTTAAGCCCCAGAAGCTCAACCTGAAAGGAATCGCGCCCATCACCGACAGAACGCACGATAAGGCCGCCACCCGCTAATAAAACGCCATTTGCGCCGACAGATCCCCACGGATGATCCGCTACCAAAAGAACGGCGACGCGATCACGCAGTTGTTCAGGAAGCAACACACTTTGCCTAAATAAATAATTCGTTAAATCCGTATCAATGACTGGACAACCGAAATTTGTTGAGGCGCAAGCACGCCCCGCGTAATAGTCACGGATCTTGCCGACGATGGCCGTCATTTGCGCCACCGCCTCTTCACGTTTGATGTTTTCGCGCACCATACCGACAACGCCCCACAGCGCTGCCAAAACGATGCCAATGATGGCAAAAACAATGGCCAATTCAAGAAGGCTGAACCCTGCGCGTTTACATACGAACTCTGAACTCAAAGCGCACCTCGTTATTGGTTGGAACGTTGCACCACTGCGTGGCGTTCTGAAGAGAAAGAGGAAGAGCATCCCCGCTGCTTGGATTAACAAAATTGCTTAGATCAATATTTGTACTGTCTGCAACCGTGCCCATAAACGTCACACCCAACTCAGGCAAAAGCACGGGAAACTGCATAACAAGCTTAATGCACGCGTCTTGATTCAAGCCTTGCAGCCGTAAACGAAAACCGCCGCCAGCAGCAATGCTTTGCACAGTCATTACGCCACCCAGAGCATGGCGAAGGCCTGATCCCTCCACGCTTTTGTTCAGGCGCATTTCTATGGGAATAAGACGCCGATCATCATCGTCCACAATAGCCGTTATATCCGTATTATCGGCATACGGAACAGGGGGAGGGCCGAGTACACTATAAATCCCACCGATGTTCCCATAATAATCCTGCAAAGAACGCGTAACGGTTTGGATCTGCTGGCTCATTTTTTGAAACCGATAGCCATCCCATACCGTCCCAACAATGACCCAGACAGCCCCCATGACAAGCCCCATCGCGCCCAAAACAATGGCAAGCTCCGTAAGCGTCATGCCGCGATTTTTCTTGATCATCGTACTATCCTTTTTCCTTACATGCCGCTCATGCCGCCTGAGCCTTTTGAAACCTCGGTCACGACCGCAAAAACGGACTGCATCGCCCACGCGATTGTTCCGCCTACCACGGCTAACCCAAGATTACGCGTAATAGCCGCCTGCCCTTTAAGCACTTCGATTTGATCCGTAATCCATTCGTCCGTCACTTGCTCAATAACGCTGCCAACATCGGCGCGTTCTGACAAGATTTCAAGATCAACCGCGACGCCCGGATCAGGAAAATTATAACGCCCTGTTCTAAGCGCTTCCCCCAAATTGCGCCCACGCAAAACCTCTTGCCGCGCCGATCCCACGCGCTCACGCAACCATGGTTTGGCTTGATCCTCCAAAATCTCTAAGGCTCTTTTCAAAGGAACCTGCGACCCTAAAAGAGCGGAAAGCCCCAACAAAAATCCACTGCCCTGCAAAACGCGATACCACGACCATGGCGGCCACATATCAAACTTGGCGCGCAAGGGTCCCTTCCAAACAGGCAGGGTCACCGTAATAAACATCGATGTTGCCGCAATGCCCACTAAAACCCATATTCCCCAATTGGCAATAAAATCCGAAACTGTCGCAACGCCGCCCATCGCCGCCATAACACTGGGAGGGGCTGTTTTACGCATGTTTTGAATCAAATTAACGCCAAACATCCATAAAACAAAAGAAACCAAGATAATCATAAAGCCTGGATAGGCCACGGCATACGTCACAGCACCGCGCATCTCACGCGCCCGCGCCCCGATGGTTTGGATCGACGCGAAAGCCTTGGCCATCGTGCCCGACTCTTCGCCAGCACGAATCATATAAAGTTCTGAATCAGGAACCCATCCCTCCATCGCATCGGAAAGCCCCAGCCCCTCACGATCTTTCAAAAACCATTCCCTTAAAGCCACGGCGGCCGGACGATCTGGATGCTTCCCCATTTCAGAAGCATTTTGATAAAGGCGGTCAAGAGAGCGTGAAAGCGCTTCGTTCATGCGAAGCATGCCCTCTAGCTTACGATAAACACGAAAGCGTTGCTTGCGATTATTTTTAAACTGAAGCTGCGCCCATCGGCGACTAAGCGCCTCTGTATCAATCGCTATCTCATTCAAGCTCATGGCATCACCCCAAGTCTTTGTTCAACTTCGATCACTTCTTTCTCAGTGGCCATAATGCCAACTTCAAATTCGGCATCATCAGGAGAAACTTCGCCACGTCTGATTTTTTCCAAAGAATGCCACAACATGGTAACGCCATTCATGCCCGTTGGCGACAGCCAATAATCCCGCGCTTCTTCCATGCGGTTATCTTGCAAAAGCTCCATGATTTTCTGATCTGTTTCGATCACTTCTGCGCAAATGGTTCTTCCTGCGCGACCACGGAAACAATGGGAACAACCCTCTGGATTGGCAATATAAACATTGCGCAAGTCGGGCTCGGACAAACGGTCATAAACGCCAACGCTGCCTCCCTTGCGTGAGGAATCCATAATGGCAAGCCCTGCCCGAACACGACGGGCCAAGTCTTTATAATGCGGCCCCAGTTCAGAGTGCGCATCAGCCAACGGAATTCGGCAATGGGAACACATGCCACGCAGCAACCTTTGACAAAACATACCGCGAAGCAAATGATGATCATAGACAAGGTAAGGTTCCATGCCAATGTCGCGCAAGCGCTGCGGAACCGCAAGCGCAGCATAAACGTGCGTCGTCGTATAAACTTGACGCCCCGTTAACGCCAAACGAAAGGCGAATTTGGCCGTTTGAATGTCGCGAACCTCACCAAGCATGACAATGTCAGGGTCAAGGCGCAGCGCGCAGCGCATAATTTCAACAAAAGATTTTTCGCGCTGCTCGTCTTTGACCGAAGAAGAAACACCAACCTGCCGCGCCCCAACGATGCCGCCTTCAGGAGGATCTTCAACCAACAAACAGTTTAACTGCATATTGGTTTCCGCCATGCGGCGATTAAGCGTCACACGCAGCGTTGTAGTCTTCCCCTGATTAACAGGCCCCGCAAACACGCGCATGCCGCCGGGCGCTTGCCGAAGGCTTTGGACGACCTTAAGCTGTTCTTGTGAAAACCCAAGGGAGTCCACGTCGGCCATAATAAAGTTTTCGCCAAACAAATGCGCCGAGTCATATTGAAGGCGCATATCCAAATAGCGCCCCCCATCCGACAACGGAACCCACTGACAGCGAACCGAGATAACGCCCTTAGGCAACGCCAGCGCATCAGGCCCCGTGGAGGTGGACGTCAACATGGCCGCTTGAGGTTCTTGCCAATTTGCAGTCGCGCCCGATTGTCCCACCGAATGGGAGTAAACGGACGACAACATCAGCTCGCCCTCTTTTTGCGTCCACGTCTCCCACAAGCGCAAGGCGCCATCAATACGGAATTCGATGCGGGTGCGCCCATCGCTGGCCTCGATATGAACGTCATTTGCTCCAGCTTCAACAGCCTTTTGCAACGTATCAACGATACGGCGGCGCACAGCGTTATCATCAAGCCGCGAAACCGACGCCTTTCTATCAGCATAGAGATAAGCTTGACGAATGATATTGGGCGTTACATAGCGTGCTGGATTAATCTGATGCCCATGTCGCGCCGCCATCTGCGCCACCGATGTCACCAACGGAGACAACCGGTGCGAGGCGCTAACCAGCCACATCCCATTTTCAAACAACACGCATAAATTGCGCGATTCATCAGGAATTTTAAGCTTCCCGCCCTCAACCGTCAGAACATCGCCTGAAAACTCTAAGCCCCCAGCAATTGCAAGACTACGTTCATCCTCAATGATTATTTCCGCTGGACGTTCAATCATCGCACCAGGCTTTTCAGCAGAGATCGCGCCATCCGAAGAACTCTCTTGCTTATCCTTTTCTTGAGATGAGGTTTCCGTCGATGCTTTTTCAGAAACACTTGAGGATTGCGTCATCCCTCCTGACGTTTTTGCCTTAGCTCTGATTGTCGGCGGGGCAACATTGGTCAGCTTTGATGGCGGAATTTCGGACGCACGCCCACCAGCCGCTTTTCCTTGAAATGCGGAGCTTATGGCTTCTTTTATTTCTTCTAGAATATCCAGCACGAGTCAAACCAATCCTGTGATCACGCCCCAGCAACAACCATGGTCACCAATCCTTAGAGCTTAGAGCAGGGCGAACATACCGCAACAAAGTATAGGCATCGGTTCGTCAATAAATCCTTTACCGACCACCAAAAACAGCGCTGATGTCTTTGACTTGGATTGTGCTTTTTTTCTTACTAGGAGATAAAATCGTAACCCCCTGACGAGAAACGGAATCAATGACGGTTCCATCAGGCAGTTTATCGCCAGCCCGAACCTGTCGCTCTTCGCCTTCTGCCATTTTAATCGATGCCACATAACGGCCAGACGCCCCCATAATCTTTGTAACATCAATGTCTTTTTCTGGCATAACAACAGGAAGCATGGACACAGAGGGAGAAGCTGGCTGTGCAGAAGAACCGGCAGAGGACGCTAAAAGAGGGGGAGGCATAGCAGCGCCACCCAAAGCCCCAGCAGGGAAAGCCCCAGAGAGCGAGCCTTCCTTCTCTTCTCTTTCTTGACGCAACGTTGTCAAATCATTCAGCCTTTTTTCAATGTCAATTAAGACATCTAATTTCACAACCGCTTCCCGCGCCGCATTGAGGTCTTCAATGGTGACGTCCTTTGTCGCTGTATTTAAACGCTTAACCACGCCCTTCACGGAATCAGGAACTTTAGGCGACTCCATCGAATCATCGTCCTTATCGTCTTTTTCAGATTTTTCCTTTTTTGTCGCCTTGCTGCTGCTTTCTGGAACCTTAATCGAATCCAAAACCTCCTTGACTGAGGAGGCTTCCTGTTGGCTTACAGGATTGGATGGCGGCGCAGCAAGCCTTCCTTCCGCCCAAGAGAAGGACGAAAACCCAGAAGCCAACCCCATAGACAACGCCATGGCGGCAAGAGATGTTTTAACGGCGATTTTCATAAATCACTCCTTCAACCTTCCAACTGTTTTTGCTTCCAACACCACCGCCCGTAAGAGCCAGTGAATCCACGATGACTCCTGGGATATCCATTAAGAAGTCCGGTAGTGTCCACGGCAATACTGGAACAGTAAACGTAAAAGAACGCTTAACCCATGGGGCTGGTGGAGGATTCCACTCCCCTTTATAGCCAGGAGGAGGAGGAGGAGGAGGATCATCCGGCTCACGCCGCAAAGTCCCTGTCCAATTCTGGCTTAAATAACGCCCTGTTATAACATCAGGATTAACAAGATATTCATCACCACGAGGCGACAACGGCTCAAAAGCAACACTTCCAGAAGCTTGCTCGCCCGAAACAGAAACAACGGTTTTAGGTGGCGGATTTGAAAAACCACCCGTTCGAGACCAAGAAATCTCTAAGCTTTTTGGCGAACACTTTATGCTTGAGATGTTCCATCCACTGATACCGACGACAACCTGCTCAAGCGCTTTTTGACACGCCGCGATCACTTCTAACGATTTGGGCTGTTTTTCCCATTTGCGTTCTGGTGGTGGATAAACCACTTGTTGCTGAAGAGGAAGGAGCTTGGCCGCCTCAGCCTTCATGCGCTCCATCGCCGCAAGCTGCTGGAGACGAAGCACCTCTTCTTTCTCCTTTTGATCTTGAATATACCAGCCAACACCAATGACAAGGAGCAAAAGCATCCCCCCAATCACAATCCCTGTCTTGGCCTGTTGAGACAGGGCAACCCCATGAAGGCGAACGTCCGAACTTTCATCCAACAAAAGGGTGATGGGCATCGTATCGGCACCAGGAACGCCCCATGGCTCTGGCGCATAAATGCGCTGAAATCCACCAATCGCCATTTCCTGATAAAGATGATCACGAGCCTCTGTTTCATCTTGAAAGAAGCGGTCACCATCGGGGACAATAAGATCATCCCGCACAACGACGACAGCCGTTCCTTCGCGCAAACGAAAGGCACCAATCCAAGAACCTGGCTGCTTATTAGCCAAACATCCTGCTAAAGAAGGAAGACCAGAACGGAACCCTTCAACAGCTTGAACTAACCCGAATTGAGGAACTCGCCCCTGTTTATTCCCTGATCGTGCCGCAAAATAATCGGCTTGCGTCCCCGGTTGCTTGGCGGCCTCTTTCGCAGCCTGCGATATGCGGCCACTGGGACTGTTTTCCCAATACAAGCCACTGGCATATTGTTTGCGACCAATGGTAACAAGGCCAGCGGTCATTCAATTTGCTCCGTTTTCTGAACGCTCACGACTTGTGGTGTAATGACAATAAACATCATGGTGCGCGTTTTATCATTCGAAGAACCACCCCCAAGGAAGTAGTTGTAAGCATTCCCAACACCATTGGAGGACTGGCTTGTCTTTTCATCATCATAGCCACCTAAAATGAGCGTTGATCCGCTCTTGAGCATGGCTTGCTGAACAAAAACACGGCTTGCCGTTTGTGGCAATTGAACATTGCCAGCATCCCCAGTATTAAATTCAACCAGCTGGAGCAAATCGATCAAGCTAAGCGAATACTGCAACATGATACGGCCATCTTGCAAAAGACGGGGGGTCAACTGCAGCGAAAACCCATCACGAACCGTTCCAGGCGTAACCGTGACCGACTCGCTGGTTGTTGAGGTTCCAACCGTCTTTGAAATAGCCGCAACATAGGTCACGTCTTCACCAATACGGCGAGAGACCGTACGATTATTCAATGTTGTTAGAGGGAATTGGGAAACGCGCGTCGTATCCCCAATGGAAGAGAGGGCAGAAAACACGCTTGTAATCTGCCCTGTCTTATTCGGATCCAAAATAGCCAGCGACATAGATGCGCCATCAGAAACCGCCGCAGATCCCAATCCCGCCACGCCTTGCGTGATATTAAGATCAAGACCGCTGCTAATTTTCTTCAACGCAGAAGTAAACGTCACATTAAAGTCTGCATTATCGGAAAGAGCGACCGTATAAATTTCAACATTGATGGCAATTTGTTGTGATAAACGCTGGTTTTCCTCTTCCATAAATTTGGCAACAACTTGCATAAGCTCCGGTGTCGTTGTCACAACAGCCGTCCCACTAGAGGGCGAAAGAGAAACCGAACCAACCCCACCCAAAATCGAAGAAAGGGTCTTCTCCAACTCATCCCATACCTTCATCTCAACGCTCATTTCAGAAGATTGCTGCAAGGAACTGCTAGAGCTCATGCTATAACTTCCGCCAGCGCTAGAAGTGCTGCTGCTCCCGCCGCTACTTCCCGAATCTTCTTTTATGCCATCCTTAATGGACTGCGTTCCAGGTAACGATTCAACGACAAACACGCGCGTTTCAAAACGAGAAAGCTTGATCGCCGTGCCATCAAAACGCCAACTAATGCCAAAGTTACCCGAGACCAAATCTAAAAGGCCAGACAACGGCCCTTCATAAGAAACGAGCATCTTGCCTTCCATTGCGCCCGTACCATTATCACCATCACCCAACCCACCCGCTGCACCAGAAGCAATGCGCACAGGCAAGCCCGTTTGAACACCAACAGCCGATCCAATCTCGCTCAACGAAAGGGGCTCACTTGAAATAAGGGTCACGCCATAAGAGCCTTCATACTTGCCTGGCAAAGGAATGCCGCGACGAAGACGCGTTGACGAATTGCCAGACCAAACCTTGTCTGAAACCGTAAGAGGATCATAGCTTTTGGGAGGCGCAGGGAGCGTTGCTTTTTTAGCAACGCGCTCTACCCTCTCGACACGCTGATCAATAAGGTTCCTGTTTTTTTCATTATTACAGCCCAAGAGCGCAATAACAACCAAGAAAAGGGCAAGATGACGGAAGCTCATGTTTAGGCCTCATTATTCGCTGTAATTATTACCGCGCGTTTGGATGACAAGAACGGTCTGACCAGCAGACTGATTGTTATATAAGTACCCCACCGGCTGTGGCTTTGCCTCTTGAAATCCAGACAAAAGATTGCGAACAGCCCCTTCGAAATCTCCCGAAAAAGAAACAGAGGCCTGAACAGGATAATCGTATTCAGCTTGCCAGCTAACCTCAACATTGGCGTTCCGCCCCCATGTCTCAAGCGTCTTTTTAAGCATGTCCCCGCTGTTAGCTTGCCAAGCCCCCAAACCAGCGGCTGACGAGTCAGCCACAACTGGGGAGCGCTCCACGCCAGACGCAAGGGCGTTCGGCGCACTCAAAAAACCAGAGGATGACGCCAAGGGCGCAGGCGAAGAGCCAGCGGACTTAGGCGCAACAGCAGAAAGGGACGGCAACAAAGACAACGGTTTCCCATTCCCTGAAACAGGGGGAAGGGGCTTGTCCAACGACAACGCCGAATCCTGTCCCTCTGTCATATGAACAACATGAACCATTTGCCCTTGCTCACGCATGGTCAAACCAGATGGCGACAGCATATCTTTTAAAACCTGACGCCAAGGCGCCCCGCCCCGCCAAGAAACAGGCGTTCCCAAACTAACGTCCTGAGCGACAGAGAAGCCGATTTCAGGCGGCAAAACTTGACGCAACGCGACAGAAAGGGGGACACGATCAGCAAACCCCTTGACGACAACATCATCATGAGGCGTCTTTGACTTTTCTTTTGCAAGAGTCGAAAACGCGGCTTCTTGTGAAGCGGGCGCAGACTCAATAACAACAGCTTCTGCCCCCCCGAAAGAAGTGGGAACAGAACCTGTTGCCGGCGCGGCTTGCGGCGTGACAGAGACATTGGTGCTTTGCACCGCATCCGAGGAAACCCACTTAAACCCTGCATAGGCTGGCGTTGTTGACAACAAAGCCCCAGCGACAAGAGGAAGGTATCCGAGGAAAAGAATGGTAGAACGACGATTGTTTTTTTGCATTTCTAGGCCCTTTTTCGAGCGAAGGCGATTCGCAAGAAAGCTTAAAGGATGAACGCAAGGAGAGCAACCTAAGACGAATCGCCCCGACACCATTCAACAGAAGAGTGTGTATTTTTAGACACACCGCCACGCTTTGAAAAAACAAGAATCCCTTTCGTTTCTCCATCAAAATGACAAGCCGTGTTTATAGCAATCCAACCATACGTTGGTTCACAAAGGGACAAAGGATCCCGTTGTCATCCCCGCGACCTACCGCGCCGAAGCTGCGAAGCAGCGTAGGAGAAAGGTGGAGAGGCTATCGTTTTAAAAAATTGGGCAAGGGAGCCTAAAAAAAACCAGCCCTTCATTCACGAGAAGGATAGCCTCACGAAAAATCGACCATGTTTCGAATCGCTCGACGGCTGTTCGCGGGACGCCGTCGCCCTAGAGCCCAACAACGAATCGCTCGCACAGCCGATTCAAAAGACAGACCGCGCTTTTCAAAAAGCCAAAACATAAAAATATAAAAACAAACGAGAACGAAAACCCACATTCTAGCATGAACAAGGAAAAGAATAACGCCAAAAAAGGCACGCGCATCAAGAAAGAGAAAGCGAACGGGCTTTTGTGTGTTTCTCCAATGAATGTCCATTGTCTCTCCTTTTAGGAAGCAAAAAGCAGCCCCCCCCTTTTTAAATCATCGTCGTATCATCATCATCGGGTATCGTTTCAAGATCATGATCGGGCTCTTTTTCTATGGGATCGGCAACAGAAGGGTCATAATCCCCCTCATCGATCGTATAACCTTTTGTTAAAACCAGATACGTTCTGCGATCAATAAGCCCTTGCTTAAACGCCCTATTAGCGGATTGTTGCATCGTTTGCCCATAGCGAACAAGAAAGCGCTGGGTCTCCAGCGTCCATTTATCAACAGGCATATCTAAAAGTTGTTCTCGAATGTTGTCATCAAAAACCAAATATTCCCTTAATCCAATGCGCCCCCCCCCCACTTTAGGAACCAACGCTTGGGTCACAACCATGCGCAATGTTTCCATTAAGGCAAAAGCGCGTTCGCTTCGTTCTGCGGGCTCAAAAACGCTGACAATACGCCTTACCGTTGCGGCAACGCCCACAGTATGAACCGTTGAAAAAACCAAATGCCCCGTTTGTCCTGCCTCAATGGCCGCCGACATCGTTTCCCTATCACGAGCCTCACCCACAAGAATGATGTTAGGTTTGCGACGCAAAGCATTACGCACCCCTGCCGCAAAAGAGGGGATGTGGCGCGGCACTTCCGATTGAGCCACAAGAGAACGCGGCCCCGTAATGCTGTCATAAACATATTCGATAGGTGCTTCATACGTTAGAAGCTTGCCGGAGCCCTGTTCTCTCTCAATCAGCATTCGGCATCCCGAAGCCAAAAGGGTTGTTTTCCCACTTCCCGTAGGCCCCGTTACTAAAATCAAGCCCTGTCGCGGCGACCAGTTCCGTATAATGGGCTCTTCTATTCCCAAATCAACCATACTTGGGGGCAATCCAGGCAAACTGCGCAATGTAATTTGGACAGAATCACGCCCACGACTTAAAATAGCCGTGATATTGGTACGAAAACGATAACGTGTTAAACGCTCAGGCCTAACCTCATAAGATAGATCCAAATCAACGCCAGAGGCCAGTTTCGCCAAAGCTTCAGGCCCATAAATACGCATCAAGATATTGGCCATATCCGCCGAATCCATGGCTCGCTGCGTTATGGGATAGAGAACACCGTCCACTTCGATAACAATAGGGCGATCCGTTTGAATGCTGACATCGGTAGCGCGGCTATGGACACACCATAATAAGAGATCATCTATGTGTTCTTCTTGAATGCGCACAGGCTCATTAGTCCAACCCGCCGCAAGTCGAACCTGAAAATCGTCCACACTGAGATTTAACGGAGTGCCGTTGTCCACTTATCGCTCCGAGGAATAAGAACAGAAGGCCCCGTGATCGAAACGCCACGATCACCCACCCTCATTTCAGAACCGCCACCCGTTACGCCACGATCTTCATGCATCGCATAAGGGGGAGAAATCATCCCTTGCACCAACAACGTGCGATAATGAACCATCCCGATATAATCATTGGTCATCCGATCAAGATCAGATTCAAAGGTCTCCTCGGCTTGCGCAACGCCCGCATTCCACCCCTCTTGCACTAAAGTTTTCCATTGGGCGCGCTCCTCATCATTGCGAGGAAGCAACAGCCCTGGAGGCGCATCAACAGTGCCCCAGTCGCGCTCTAAATAGAGGAGCCAATTACGCGGAGCCGTTACAATACGAGCCGCTTTGTTGATTCGCAAAACGCGATCCGAAACAGCCGCTTCTTGCCCCCCACCATTGACGATAACGGCACGCTGCGCTTCGCTGACAATGGGCGGCTCAATAAGTAGACCAGAGGGGGCACTAATCAACAACCGTGTAAAATTAAAAATCTTTGAAAGACTCGCCTCATGTTCAACAAGACGCCTTTGGATTTCAAAAGTGCGATAAGCCAACCCGCCACGAGCGCCATAGGAAAGAGCCGCTTCACGCAAAGCATCATGCCTGATTTGCAAACCCATCACATCTGTTTTTCCAGAGTCTTCGCCGCTACTTTGTTCCTGCAAATCTTTTAGAACAGGCGGAGGTGGCGAGGCCTCTGTCGCCACCGTTTGTTGCGCCAACGCCCCAGAAACGCTCAACGCAAAAAGGATTGCGATAAAAAGGGGCGCCAAAAGAAGACGCCGGCTTTTAGATGGATTAGATTCTGTCAACAGGTGCATAGCGGATCTCTATCGAGTTATTGATGTTATCAACCGAAACATCGGCCCGACGCCCCGCCTGAAGGCCAAGGTCGTGAAGAACCTCAATCAACGGCTTTTGATAAACGTCTAGATTGACAAGAAGGGGAACGCCCGATGGGCTTCCGATCGTTCTATAACGCATTCCTGCCCGCGTTGCTAACGTTTGCAAGATTTGATCAATAGGCCCCGACCACTGAATGGAAATAAGTTGCGTTAGAGAAGGCGGCGCAGAAGAATAATCATCAGGCGCAGGAAGCTGTGGTTCACGGTATTGTTCAATACCAGAAAGAGAATCCAGCGCATTCGAGGCTTTTTCTGCTGCCTGTGCCAAACGCACACTAACAACATCAGGCTCCGTCGCAACAGGGGTCATGCTCGTCGATGTAACACACCCCGATACAAGAACGCCAACCCCCAACAACGCCACCATTGGCATGATTTTTATCATTGTCATCACATCCACCATCATAAAGATAACGCCTTGACGCCTCCCTTCAGCAGAAGGAAGACCGTTCTTAGTTTTACTATAATCAGGCTCCCTGATTATAGGCTCTTCCACGAATTATTCACCCTGAATAGCGGAGAAAATAGAGAGAAAACCCAAAAACAATCAAGGCCACCACACACAACAAGAAGGCAGTAAACCATAAGCCGGTAAACAAATGATAAAGGGAAAAAGACAGCAGCGCGGCAGAAAAAATACCATAAACCAAAGAGGCATTAGGAATTTTTTCGTCCTTTCCCTTTGGAAAGGAAAGAAAGGTTTGCAGTCCGCCACGCCCCCTAACATCAAGAGAAGGCAGCAGAGCCCTTCCCTTGGAAAACTTGGATGGCTTGCTTAAAAACCCCATATCCTCCCCCTGTTAACGACTTAAGTCCGTCAACACAGCCGCCATGCGCTCTGGCTTCCCTTGCACAATCTTGATTCGGCCATCCTTCCCCCGATAAACCATATAGGGATACCCTTGAATGTTCCACTTTGCGACAAGATTAAGGTTGCCTATAACAGCGCGGCGCGCCATGTCGTCAGGCTCTCCAGCTAAAGCCGCAGCATCGCCCTCAACATAACGATCCCATGCCTCAAGAGGATTGGCCGTTTTAAGCAGCTGCGCAGCAACGCGAATCTCGCCCTCCCCCGTACTGTTATAAACGGGAACAACACGCACCTGAATCTTGTTATTCCGAACAGAATCTCGCAATTCCATCCATGTTTTCTTACAATTAGGGCAGTCAGGAGCCGCAACCATGATCAATTCAGCCGATTCATTCTGCCCCATCGTCACACCAGCCGCAGCCTTAAGATCCTGCATAAGGCGTTCCCCAGGAGACAAAGCCGCTGACGGCAATCCCCCTAAGCTCGCCCCTCCCTGAGAGGCGGCCTCAGCCTTGTGTTCTCCAGCTGGAACAGAGCCAGCGCCATCTGGCGCACCCGCATTATAAACTTCACGTTGTTGTTGCGCTGTTCCCGACAACAAAGCCTTGACTTCGGTGTTTTTTTCAACCAAGGCACTAATTTGAGGCGAAGTCACATTCTCTCCCTGCGCCGAAAACATGCCACCGATCAACGCCGTTTGCTTATCTGGAGACAAATAGATGATCTGAACCTGCCCATCCTTAATGATAAACCAACCAAGCATGCCAGAGCGTTCACCAAGAAAATATAATTTCCCACCACTTTTCACAAGATTCATTAAAACAGGTATCGCGTTAATATCAGGGGGACGCACATTGATGTTAAAAAGGGAAGAAGGCCCGCTTATATCAGAAGGCGCTTGCGCAAAACCAAAAGAAGCCCCGCTCACCAACAGGGCAACACTGCCAACCATCATTCTTAAAAAACGGGTTATTCTCATCGTCTTAAATCTCCTCTTGCATAGGGGAAAAGCGTGTTAGGGAATCAAAAAAGAATCAACGCTGTGCATAGTAAGCCTGATTCTTCGTTTTTGCATAGCCCCGTTTGATAAGCCCCTTGAGCTCCATCACGGCAATAACCTTGGCAGCATAACGAGGTCCAATGCCAGGCGTTGCCGAATGATAGTAAGCAATGCCCCCATAAAGAGACCCTGCTTCTTTTATTTTTTGGCCAAGGATCCAAGCGGCAACACGAACATTGACGCAGCCATCGTCACGAAGAAGCCGATGCGCAACTTTTTTATCAACGCCCCAAGCGTGAGCCAATTGAGGGATCCACCGTGTATTAACCTGCATGGGGCCCAGATCATACGTTCCGTTGCTGTTGGGACCAACCTGTTGCCCAACGCGCCCCCCCTCAACGTGCATAATGCCCACCATCACAGCTGGCGGAACATGATACGTTTGCGAAGCAAGCATCATACAAGCGGCAAGGGCTTGAGCGGTTAGCATAAGATCACCACCCTTGATCTTCTAAATGAGCAGAAGGGGGAACCTCTAAATAAGAGGACAACGTCGCAAGCATCGCCATGCGCTGATTAAAAGCTTGCCAAACCTGTGTCATAGGAACAGCTGAGCTATGCTGCGCAAAGTAGTCCGCTTGATCATCGGGAGCCATGGCGTTCAAACGATCCGCCTCAGCATAATGACTTTCCGTATAAATCTGTCCCGCCGCCCGCAGAATGGTCCAACACAAAAGACGCCACTGTTCAGGAGACGAACCAGGTGCGGCAAGCGTTCGCGTCACTTGCTCGGCTGTCTTGACAAGCCTTTCTGAAATTTCGGCCAATAAGTCATGTTCGGCGCGACCAAAAGCATATTGGGCAACAGCGCCAATGACAGGAACAAACCCCTCCATCATCTTAGCGCGAAACGTCGCAACGGTATTGGGAAGTGTTTCTCCGCCAACAGGGATCTGACTTTTAAATTTTTCCTGAAGTGTCGTAGCAATATGAACAAGCCGCGCTATAGCCTCGGCCGATAGAACCTGTCCCGTCGCTTGATAGTTGGCCGCTACGATCTGACTTGCCGATCCGGCCAAATTCCACCGCACGGATGGGGCAAGAGCCCCCTCATCAGCGCCCATTTCTTTGGCCAGTTCACGGCTCAAAAGAACGGCACACTCAATTAAATCCCCCATGCGCTGCTCTTGGACACTTTCTGCCTCAGCCGCGCCGCTTCCAGAAACGTCAACCATCGCCTGCAAAAGAGGCAGACCGACTTGACGAAAAGAAGCCACCATCGTTTGAAGATGGGCACTTACGTCTTTTTCCGATTCATTTGATGTTATCGTAACCATGGCGCATCCATTTAAAAATGTTCTCTATAGTGAACCATAGTCTGCCATGCCGAAGCCGCCTCTGTCCACTTAGGGCATGAGCATAGCGTTTATTTGGTTAACGAAGCGTGCAAAAGGCTCCCTAGTCCCAGCACCCCTTCATATTCTGCATCCCCTGCACGGCTCTTACAAACGCCTTATCTTCTTCCTGCTGTCGTTTCTCTGACACTTCCCTCATGATTTGGCACATTAACAGCGTACTGACCTTTTTATGATCCTGCTCCCCACCATGTGTATCAGCTTGAAGGCGACGCGTTGAGCCACAAAGAGCGTTTGAAAGATATTCCGCCTGATACAAACTTAGCCCACTTTGACAGTTATTAAATTCAGGAGGCAGCACAATTTGAGACTCACGCGCTGCATCGCACGCTTGAATAGAGGCGTCACAAAACTCCTTAAAGTCATCAGTGGAACAATCGGGTCGCGTTAACTTGCCCAAACGATCCGTGCAAGCTTTAACAAAAGCGCTTTGCCGTGATAGGCAGCTTGTAAACAAGGTGAAATTGGCCTTTCCTGCGGGCGTATCCAGATCTTCGTCACGCGGAGGGGTAAGGCGCGGGCCAGCAAGATTATAACAATATTGCCGCGCCATAAGCCATTGCCGATGCGCTTCATAGTCTTTACTGTTTTTATCAGGAAAAAAGTCTGCAACCGTTTCCATCTTTCCATTAATCATCATGGTCTCTTCTTTAACAGGCGGCACAGTATAAACCTTTTCTCGGCTTAACGTGTCCATGCTCACATCGCCACCAGCATAGCCAATGGCAGGTGCCGTTTCTTCTGCACGGCATGCCTTTGGCACACCATCAATAGCATTCCCTGTTTTAGGTCTGTCAGCGCCATACTTGCCGCACTTGATGTTCCACGCATCCATGGCATATTGCGGACCATTGCCATCGCTCCCCCTGCTACGGGAACGGGCATCAATACCCTTGGCCACAACCTTGGAAATAATACGCGCAAACTCGGTCATAACGGGCACGCCTTGCCGCGCAAGAATAAGATTGCACAGAAACTGTTCTGAAGCAGGTGGCATGATATGATCCGCTAAATGTTTCATTTTTTCTTCAAGAACGGCGTTCTCGGTACTGGCATCCAACGCAGCTTGCCACGCTTCTGTCGTTATGGTCGCCTGAAGCCTTTGTGCCGTTAATTTCCCAACAGTCGATTGGCCATGAAAGTCCCAGAACTTTTTCATAAGAGTCTGAAAGGTGGTCATGACCGTTGTGAATCCCGCCTTAATTGACGCCCACGATCCATTTTCCGTCGAAAAATCGGCAAATTCCTGTAAAACACTTGCGGTTGTATAAGCATTTTCTTGGGCACTAACGGGCGTATCCCCATTCTTAATGGCATAGCTCTGCAGCGGCCACATTATGCTAAAAACAAAAAAAATGACCGTTAGCACAAAAAAGAAAGACAGCCTCTTACGCGGCTTCTTTCTTTTTCTATCCTCTCTTTGCAAGGACTTTTTTATTGCAGGCCAAACGCTCATCTTTGTGTTCCTTTGCCTTTATTGCGACACGGCCATAGGCCATGTCACTTCATCCGCCGCAAAGGGAATTCCATGCCGAGGAAGCAACGGGATTTTCTGCGCTTTAATGTCTTGCGCCACGGGAGGCTGATGACTGGGCTTTGAAGCCCTAACAACACGATGAGCCTTGTCCTTCTCCTGTTCCGCCAATCCCGCAATGTTATTGCCTATCCCCCCCCAATTGCCTTTGGTTTCTTGAATCCCTGCGACGACATCAACCAAAGATCCTTGTTTAGCAGAAACCTTAGCCTGCCATGTATTCCACGCCGCAGAACATTTGATCGTGTCATTAATCAATTCAGGCGGCGTAGCACCTGCTTGCCTTAAAGAGATAGCGTGGTGTTCACTTTTACAAATCGAATGGCTTAAAAGCTCTGCCTGATAAGCGCTCATTCCCTTAAAATCATCGGACAAACAATTGCTGAATTTTTCCTTCATATCCTCGTCGCTTATATACCCCTTCGCCGCAGCACAACTTTCATGTTGCGCCTTGATAAGGGGCGCTGAAGCAAGATCCTTTGAATCCGGACGCGTATGATAAGCTAACAAATCCGCACAAGGCTTAATCATCGCGCTCTGCATGGCTAAGGCATGATCAAAACGAGCCCTTTCGACAAGACCTTGGGGAGTCGTCATTTTGTCCCCCCAAGAGGCCGTTGGGCGAGGCCCTGCAAGCTGAAAACAATAGTAGAGTCCCGCAAGCCACATTCTTTGATTTTCATTTTGGGGCGTAGGAACGCTTGCCGAGACGATTGTTCCGCTGGGAAGATTAACCGCCTTGGCTGTAAACTGTGGCAATTCAAGCGGCACAGCGCCATCCATCGAAAAAGGCATCAAATCGGCATCAATAAAAAGCCGCTTGGTCGGCCCAACAGTCGTGCTGGTATCGCTATAAGCCGCATCATAACCATCCACAACACTATTGCCAAAGCCTGCTGCGCCGCGCAAGGTTTCTTCATCGAAAGCATATTGGGGGCCATCATAATCATCCATTGGGCCACGGCCTGTACTTTCAATAGCCTTAAGCACCAATCTGGCAACGCCACGCTCAAAATCTTCCGTTGTTCCCGTTAATTGATTCAACAACGTCGCCTTGCATAAATACTCATTTTTAGGCGCAACGTGATCGGCCACAAGCTTAAGTTGCGCCGCAAGAAGAGCATCCGACGTATCGCTATCAATCCAAGCCTGCGCGCCTTCCTGTTTGATAAGCGCAAGCCCCTGTTGTCCTGCGATATTAAGCTTTGTATCCTGTTTTGTTGAATCCGTCATGGCAGAAAAGCCGCTATTGATAATGTTATGAACGGATGTGATCAAAGAAATAATCTGTCCAAGAAGAGCGCTCTTTTTCGCCATCGCCGCCAAGCGCTCGCCCCACTCCATCATGGTCGCAGCAAAATTAGCAGGATCCGTAACGACAGGGCTTCCGGCGTAAGCAGGCGTTGGATTCAGAAAACTTCCCCCCATTAAAAAACAAAGGATCAGAGAAAGAACCAACATCGTCTTTTTGATAGCTCGCATTATCATTCCTCCTACCCCTTTATCTCATAGAGAGCCCATCTACAACATAGCGCCCTGACAACCACCAAACCGGCTTATTTCCCAACAGCAGCCCAACAGGTGGAAAGCTTTTGCAATCCTTGCGTTGCTGCGCGATAATTTTCATGTTTAAGCGCCACCGATTCCTTCCACGCCTGCTCGGACAAGGAACAAAGATAAGCCATATCCAAAATCAAATCTTTGTGCTGAGCCCCCTCCTGCAGTAAATTATTGTTATTCTGCTCGCTCTTACACAAGTATTGATTAATTTGTTCTGTCTCATGGGCGCTTAATCCCTGCCAAGCCGTGATCGCGCCATTCTTTCCGCAATCTTTGTAAGGCGCCAAGTCCAAAAATCCTGTCGCAGCCAAACATTTTTCTTGTTGCGCCTCGCACAAGGCTGGCATTTCTTCACAATTGGGCCGCGTGTAATAAGCCAACAAATCCGTGCATTGTTTGATAAGGGCGTTTTGGCTCGACAAACAATGATTGAACAGGGTGCGCTCCACCTTGCCAACAGGCGTCTTCATCCCTTTCCCATGCCGAGGCGTAGGGCGTGGCCCCGCCAACAAGAAGATGTTATCCCAAGCCGCACCCCATAAACGCTGTTGATCATTTTGAGGATCAGGGACGCTGACAACCAGACTGGCTCCCGTTACACTATCGGTATAGGCCTTGGAAATCATTTTGGGCATCTGATAACTCTGCCCCTCATCAAGCGGCGCAAGATCGGCGTCAGCAAGGCTTCGCCCATCACTCAGCTTTTTCTCACAGCTCGCCTTGGCACCATCAATCGAGGGATTGCCATACCCTTGCGCGCACCGCCGCGCCGATTCTTTGCCAACATAATCAGGCCCCCAACCATCACACGTTGGACAACGATAGCGATTGCTGATCGCCTCGGCGGCCATACGCGACACTTCTTTTTCAAAGTCCTGCGTCGTTGTCGTCAGCTGATGCGCCACAATCTTTTTGCATAAATACTCACCTTTAGGAGCCCCCCCTTGAGACAAGGTGTCCAACTGCGCCTTCAAAAGAGTATTGGATGTTGCCGCATCTATTTGGGCTTGCATAGAGGTTATCTCCATCACCGCATCAACCTGTAAAGCCGCATTTTTTGCTTGAGAGCTCTCTTTCATGGCATCATTCAATTCTTGAAATTGATCCACAAGAAGATCATAAACCCCTGTCATGCCACTAATAATACTTGCCAGATTGCTTTCTTCTATAACCTCTTTCGCTTTTTCCGCAGCCGCTTGCACCAGATTGGCCGCCAATTTAAAGGGATTAAAAATAACTTCCGCAGCGCTTGCGCGAGGACCCGTTAGGACAAGACCTCCCGCATAAGGATCTATGCCAAGGTTCATCAGCCCAGAGCTCAAGGCAACGATAACAACGAGAATCGCTCTTAAAAAAAGAGTTGATAGTGTTTTCATCTTTTTTCCACCAACCGCCTCATGGGCTAACAGCTTGCAATAAGGGATCGCGTTCTGCCGCATCGAATGACAGCGCATCCTTTTGTCGCGGCTGTGTTGACCATTTGGCCTTATAAATGGGCACACCCATCGCCGGCTGCGAAGCGCGCACAACGGAAGAACCATCGCCTGCCAGCCCATCCTCAAGCGCCGCAGAGCCACGACCAAGCGAATCAACGGCTCCCCAACAGGATGCTAACCGTTGCAGCCCATCGATGGCTGCCGTGCAATGCGCGTGTTTTTTGTCCACAACCGTGCGCCATCGTGACCAAGAGGCGTCACAAAGATCACTAGACCCCGTCAAAAGATCATAAGTCGAACCCGCATGAACCATGTCCGTATAATGTTGTGTACTGTTGCAAAGAAGTTGGTTTATCTTCTCCTCTTCGTAAGCACTAAGCCCTTTTTCACATTGATCGAAGGGAGCTAAATCAATAATCTTCGTCGCAGCCAAACATTTTTCTTGTTGCGCCTCGCACAAGGCTGGCATTTCTTCACAATTGGGCCGCGTGTAATAAGCCAACAAATCCGTGCATTGTTTGATAAGGGCGTTTTGGCTCGACAAACAATGATTGAACAGGGTGCGCTCCACCTTGCCAACAGGCGTCTTCATCCCTTTCCCATGCCGAGGCGTAGGGCGTGGCCCCGCCAACAAGAAGATGTTATCCCAAGCCGCACCCCATAAACGCTGTTGATCATTTTGAGGATCAGGGACGCTGACAACCAGACTGGCTCCCGTTACACTATCGGTATAGGCCTTGGAAATCATTTTGGGCATCTGATAACTCTGCCCCTCATCAAGCGGCGCAAGATCGGCGTCAGCAAGGCTTCGCCCATCACTCAGCTTTTTCTCACAGCTCGCCTTGGCACCATCAATCGAGGGATTGCCATACCCTTGCGCGCACCGCCGCGCCGATTCTTTGCCAACATAATCAGGCCCCCAACCATCACACGTTGGACAACGATAGCGATTGCTGATCGCCTCGGCGGCCATACGCGACACTTCTTTTTCAAAGTCCTGCGTCGTTGTCGTCAGCTGATGCGCCGCAATCTTTTTGCATAAGTATTCGTTTTTAGGAGTCGTTCCCTGCATGGTGGTAGCAACCGAGGCACGACGAAAAGTATTGAGCGTCCCCCCATCAATGCGCGCCTGCGTCAGGCTTTCTTCAACCTTAGCGTTAACCATCTGCCCATATAAAAGCGCACGCGTATCAGAGGCCAGCTTCTCCTCCGTCTCGTCAAAAAGGGAGCTAAACAAAGTAGAAAGGGACACCACAACATCAATAACGGCTTGGACAGCGGCTTGATTTTTGATCC
>DYNT01000175.1 GCA_020720905.1 Micavibrio aeruginosavorus | reverse complement strand
GATGACAACGGGATTGTTTGTTTTTTTGTGAACCAACTTATGGTCGGATTAATACTTTCGTTTTTAAATGTTGGCTCACTTCATAGGCTCGTTGCTATGACCTGTTCCCATAGGGCGCGGACGGGGGCGGGGTCAACATTGGTCGCGACAAAAGCCTTGCCGATCCCGCGCGTCAGGATAAGGGTAAGCTGACCTGCTTTGGCCTTTTTATCTTGCGCCATGAAGGCCATCAATTGATCCCGATCATACGCCTTGGCAGCAGGCGCGGTGGGAAGACCTGCCTGCACGAAATGCTCGCGCACAGCCTGTGCCTCGGCGGCAGGGCAAAGCCCCATCGCAACAGAAAGATCAAAGGCCATAACCGTGCCGATGGCCACCGCCTCGCCATGGAGGAGAGCGTCGTTGTCATAGCCTGCCTCGGCCTCTAGCGCGTGACCAAAGGTGTGGCCAAGGTTGAGGAGGGCGCGGCTTCCTGCCTCTCGTTCATCTTGCGCGACAAGCGCGGCCTTATAGGCGCAGCTTTTCTGGATGGCCGTGATCCTGGCCGCGCCTTCCCCCGCCAGAAGGGCGTGGACGTGTTCGCTGCACCATGCGAAGAAGGCCGCGTCTTGGATCATTCCGTATTTCACGACCTCGGCATAGCCCGCAAGCAATTGGCGGCGGGGCAGAGTTTCAAGCGCTTTGGTGTCGGCCAGCACAAGGCGCGGCTGATAAAATGTCCCGATCGTGTTTTTGCCAAAGGCGCTGTTGATGCCTGTCTTGCCGCCGACCGCGCTATCCACCTGTGCCAGCAGGGTCGTTGGTATTTGGATGAAATCGATCCCGCGCAGCGTAATGGACGCGGCAAAACCTGTTAGGTCACCAATGACGCCACCGCCCAGCGCGATAAGCGTGACGCCGCGATCCACGGCGCGATCGAACAAACGCGCCATTAACTCTTGCAAGCCATCAAAGCTTTTGCTGGACTCGCCCGCCGATAAAACGATGGATGGCAAAAGCGTATGCCCCGCTTTTTTCAGCGAAGCTTCAAGGGGCGCAAGGTAAAAGCCCGCCACGTTGGTGTCCGTGACAATCAGCAGTCTTTTGGGGCCGCATTCTTGCGCGATCAACGCGCCTGCCTGCGTGATAAGGTTTTCCCCGATCAGGATGGTGTAGGCGCGATCCGGCGTTTTCAGAGCGATGTTGACAAGAGCATGGTTCATGATGAGGCAACGTGCCTTTCTAAAGCGTTGAGAACAGAGGCCACCGTGAGGCTGATGGGGTTATCTTGCGTGATAACGATCACGTCGGCTTCGGCAAAGATGGGTTCGCGCTTGGTCATAAGGTTTTGCAAGATAACCGCTGGATCGCCGCCCTGAAGAAGGGGGCGGTCATGGGTGCGCGCTGTTCTTTCAATCAAAATGGTCAAATCGGCCTTAAGCCATAAGGACAAGCCCTTTTGTTTGATCAAGGCGCGTGTTGTTGCGTCCATAAAAGCGCCGCCGCCTGTTGATACAACACAGCGCTCACCCCCCAGTAAGCGTGCGATAACTTTGCGCTCACCCTCGCGGAAGGTGGGCTCCCCCAGTTGGGCAAAAATCTGTGGGACGGTCATGCCCGCTGCTGCTTCGATTTCTTTATCTGAATCGACAAAGGGCAGACCCAACGCCGCCGCGATTTTGCGGCCAATCGTGCTTTTGCCGGATCCTGGCATGCCGATCAAAACAAGGCTGCGGGAAAGAAGGGGTAAATTGTTCATAAGAGAGCCTTAAAATCGTATTTTTGGAAAAAGTCTCATGTGTACATCCTGAGCCATAACGGGCATATTATCTGTATGCTTTGAAAAGGGCAAGATAAAGGGGGTTTTATGAATCAGCGCACGTTTTTGGCCTTGTCGGCTTTGTTTGTGGTCTTCCTTTATGGCAGGATGACAGCGCCCACTAACGCGCAAGACGCTGTTGATGATCGTGAAGCCAGTTTCTTGCCGCCGCCCGTCTCCATCTTGCCAGCAACAAAAGAAAAAACAGCGCCGCTAGAGCCTGAAAAGCAAGAGCCGGAAGAGGCCTCCCCTGAAGCCAAAGATTTAACAGTCCCGCCACCTTTCAAAGAGCCGGTTAAAGAGAAGACGCCTGTTCCTCCAGCGCCTGTTCCTCCGATGGCGGCGGCAGCGCCTCCTGCCGCGCCTCCTGCCGCGCCGCCCCCAACGTCAG
>DYNT01000174.1 GCA_020720905.1 Micavibrio aeruginosavorus | reverse complement strand
GCAGGATCAAACCAACTATGAAACCTATATGCCCACGGCCCGCGATCTTATTTCAACGGGGCTTGCCAACACCCGCGCCACGCATACGGACTCTGTCAACGCAGCATCAACCCTGACCAAAGCCAAAACCAACATCTCGGCAAAAATCACAAACTTGAAGGATCAAGTGGACACCATTGAGGGTGTTGACATGAACGAGGTCGCCGTTAAGATTACAACGCTGCAAGCCCAGCTTGAGGCGTCCTATTCTGCCGTGTCAAACCTGATCAAGCTTTCTATTCTTCGCTATCTTTAATCTCTTTTTTGAAAGGCTAACCCCCTTATGTTTTATGCCGCCACGCCAACTTTTGATCTCAGCCCCATTCGTTTAAATTATGTTGCGGCCTTGCGCGGGGTTGTGCCGATCAATCCCGATGCCTCTTTTCTTTATGCCCAAACCGGCGCTTTTGATCTTGACGCCTTTTTGTGTCTGGCCGCCAGCAATCCGCAGGGCCATTTTTATGGCGTGAGCGGCGACGAGGCCGAAGGCGCGCAAACTCTCGCCGCATCAAAAAAAGTCACCAACGCAACCTTCGTCGCCACGGAAGAACAACTCCCCACAGGCCTCACCTACCTCTGCTGCGATCAAACAAAAACAGTCGCCACAGCGCAAGAAAGGGAGGCTCTTTTTGCTTTGGCTCAAAGCCATTTGGCGGCAAGCGGCCTTTTGGCTTATCGCTACCGCGCCTATAACAACGCCGATGAAACGCTCAGCTTCCTGATCAGCGAATACGCGCCAGAGATGACGGCGTCGCAAGCGCAAGAGTTCCTCACTGAAATCAAAACGCTTGGCGCTTCTTATTTTGCCGAACACCCCATCGCAGGGGCGGCCTTAGAAAAAGCCATCGTGGCGCAAACGCCGCTCACCTTCTTTGACCTTTGTGGCAGCGCGGGAGAAAGCCAATCCGGCACATTAGAAACAATGGCAGGCCTGCTACCCCGTGATTTTTCTTTTGTCGGCGATGCCGATTACGGCGCGAACTATCTTGAGCTGGCCGCGCCACCATCATCCCATGAAGCGTTGGGTCTGTGCCGCGATCATCTTCTTTATGAATCGATCAAGGACTTTGCGCTTCAGCGCCTTTTCCGCAACGACATTTGGGTGAAGCGTCCCGCGCAGCAATCTGCCGATCCAGCGACATTGTTTGAGCATTTCACCTTTGGCATTACCACGCCCAAAGACCGCGTGCCCACGACGCACACAACGCAAGGCGGAACCATCAGTTTTGCAACGCCGCTCTTTATGCGCCTGATCGATTTAATGTGTACCCTGCCTGTCGGCATTGGAGACTTTCTAAACCATCCGGCGGGACATGGCATGGATCAAAACGAAGTTGTGGCCGCCATTCACGTCCTTGTCGCCTGTGGCATCGCTCAGCCCATGCGGGCACATTATGAAGGCACCATCGACAACAGCCATCGCGCCCCCACGTGGGCAACCCCCTTCAACAGCTACCTGACCGAAACAACGATCGCCAGCCCATCGGTGCGTCTTGCCTCGGCCATCGTCGGGGAATCTGTAACGCTCAGCGCACGTGAGGCGCTGGTTCTACAGGCCATTCATCGCGTCGGCCTTTCTCTTTCCGCCGGAGCGTTGTTGCCAGAGCTTCAGCGCTTGGCGAAAAAGAATCCTGCTCTTGCCGCAAAAATCATGGACACCACCACGCCAACGGATGAGATGGTTCACAACATCATCACAGACGTTGCGGCGCGAGGCCTAGTGGGATGGTACGCCTATGGGCTTTTGGCCGCTTGATTTTCGATCCAGCGATATTTAAGGCAGCGGTACACGCCATAAAGGCTGAGCAAGCCAAAAATACTCATGCTGACAAACGCGGCCAGATTCCAATTGTTTGACAAGGAATAAAGCATTAGCGCTGCGTTAATGGTATTAAGCAGCGAATAAGAAAGCCTCTTCGCATACTCGCGCTGCCATTGAAGGCGGGCATAAGAATAAAGACCAAGGCTCATGCCAATCAGACCCGCCAGATCATAATGGCTGATCATGCGCGGCCCTGCCTATGGCGCTTTGCGCCGAAAAGAGCGTCAATGCTTGACTTCAACATGATCAAGAGCTTCACGCGTGTGCCGCGAGATGATGACTTCCTCATTAGTTGGAATCACCCAAACTTGAATCTTGCTGTCCTCCGATGAAAGCATCACTTCC
>DYNT01000173.1 GCA_020720905.1 Micavibrio aeruginosavorus | reverse complement strand
TTTCCCGCCGCCTTGGCAGCCTCAAGCCCCTTAACAAGACCGGCAATTTCAGGCGGCGTTTTGGACGCAGGGGCGGCGCTAGCCGCTGTCCATGACGCATCATTAAGGCGCGTGGCAACCTCAGCAATGATCCTTTCACGATTTTTAAGCGGATCCGTCGTTGCCGGAACGGGCAAAAGTTTGTGCACCCGCAAAGCGCCCGCCTTATCCGGCACGGCATAAAACATGCGAGCGCGAACGATATATTGCGCGAACAACATATGAACCTCGCCTTCACGCTGACCCCGCAAATGGTCATAAACAGCGCGAGGACGAACCTGCAAACCCGTGGACTTCTGGTTGTCATAAAAAGCATGCGATAAAAACATGCTGGAGACAGTGTCATGCCTTGCTTCCATGCCGCTGGCATCCATCACGAACTCAGAACCCGCATGATCTTCGAAAAACTTTTTCGTCTCACCAGGATCTTCAATCTTGCCAAAAATCTTCAAGTTACAGTTAGCCAAAATAGACTGCGCCTCTTGCTTGACGCGTTTTTCCATCGACGGCAAATCCTGCGCCGCAAAGATGAGCGAGAATCCAAGAGAGCGCGCTTGCGCCGCCATCACGGCCATGCCAGGCGCGGTGTAATAGCCCACCTCGTCAAACACGGCCATGAACGAAGATTGTGAGCGCGTTTGCTTGCTGCCGATGGCGCTTTCCCAACTGCCTTCAACCGTGTTGCCCAGTGTCGCGCCCATCATGCCCTTCATGCTCGCCACGACAATCTTACCAAGGTTGGCCGCCTCATCGCCCGATTTTTCCAGCGAAGGAATAAGCACGACCAGAACGCGGCGGTTCAGCACAACATCCAAAACATCGACATCGGCCAACTGAGCGCGGAAAATATAACCATAATCATCGGCCAACGATTGCAAAGAACGCGTGAACTGCATGGACAAATAGCCATGCTGTTGCCGCGCAACCTGCAAATCATACATGGGCTGATCGGGCGAAGGCGGACGCTCGTTCCCCTCGTCATCAAACGCCGCATCAATATACCCAGGCAGCGTTGTCAAATAACCCTGAAGCCCGCGCAAAATGCGCTCTGGCAAATTAGGGTCACGCGAAAGACGAATAATCGCAGGCATTTCGATGTAATCACGAAGAGCGCTCACATCCAGCAAGATATCGCCGCGATCACGCTTCCACGTGAGCGCTGGCATCAAAGCGCCCATCAACGCCACGGCGCGCTCTTTCCACATGGCATTATCGCCACCGGCATCAGGCATCAAGCTAACGACCATGTTGGTAATATAAGACGCCGACCCATTAGAAAACGGATTCATCGTATTCGAAACAGCGCCGCTATCCGAGTTGGCGGTCATGTAGTTAAGCGCCAAAATATCATCATCACGACCAAACCGTCGCACCAAGGCATAAAGCGAGGCCCATAAATCCGTATCGGCCTTACCATCGACATACACGAAGCCAGAGCCCCACGTCAGCGAATTGGCGACAAGCGATTTCAGGCCTTCCGTCTTGCCCGAACCGGTTGTCCCCAAAAACAACATATGCGTGCGCGCATCCGAATTGGTGAGCCAAAGCTCACGCCCATTTTCGGGATGATGCTCCTCATCCAAATTGCCAAGGTAGAGAATACCTTCCGACTTGCCTGCCCCCCCTTTTCCGGGTTTAGGGTTATGCGGATCCGGCAAAGGCGCGGCCTGCATCGGCATCTTGAGGGGAAGCTCAAAGCCCGTCTTCAGCAGAACCCAACGCGCATAAAACACCATAAGGAAGAGGATAAGATCACCCCATGCCGCAGCAACAGGCGAAGCCAAAACGCCAATGACAGCCATAACCGCAACAGCCGCGAAAATATCGGGCTTATTCCAATACTCCTTGATCCGCACAGAGGCGGGGCGCACGTCGCGAATAAAATCGCGATAATTGATTCTATGTTTAGCAAAAAGAGTCATAAACTTTTTTCTCTCCTCAACCGCGCCCTTTTATCAGGGGAAGGTTTTTTATGGCGCGCGCGGCAAAACATCATCCGCATTGACAGGAACACCCGTCCGAATTTCCTTGGGCGAGTCCGCCTGCTGCTGCGCCGCACCGTCCCGCAGGCGGGGCGCTTGGCTCCCCTCTTGCACGACGCCCTGCCTCGCGCTTGGTTCAACATCGGAAACAGACGATGTCTTTCCCCCCGCAGGGATCGGGCTCCCA
>DYNT01000172.1 GCA_020720905.1 Micavibrio aeruginosavorus | reverse complement strand
AGATTATCGGCCTTAACGGCACGCCCGTCGCGGGTGATGAGCTGGCCGTTGTGCCAACCGAAAGCCGCGCAAGGGAAATCAGCGAGTTCCGTATGCGTCGCCGCCGCGCCTTGGCTTCGGCCACCACGCAGCGTGGCACACTTGAACAACTGATGGAAAACATCAAGGCCGGATCGGCCAAGGAGTTTGCCGTTTTGATCAAGGCCGACGTGCATGGCTCGGTTGAAGCGCTCAAAACCGCGCTTGTGAAATTGTCCGAGGATAACACCGAGGTTAAGGTGCGCGTTCTGGACGCCGCCGTTGGCCCCATCACGGAATCCGATGTCACGTTGGCGAATGCTTCACGCGCCATGATCATCGGCTTTAACGTCCGCGCCAATCCGCAGGCGCGTGAAATGGCCAAGCGCGATGGCATCGAAGTGCGCTATTACTCGATCATTTATAACGTGATCGACGATGTGCGGCAGGTGCTGACGGGTATGCTTGCCCCCGAATTGCGCGAAAAGTTCCTTGGCAACGCGCAAATCCTGCAGGTGTTCAACATCACCAAGGTGGGCAAGGTCGCGGGTTGTAAGATCACCGAAGGTATCGTTAAGCGCGGCGCGAAGGTTCGCTTGCTGCGTGATAACGTCGTGATCCACGAAGGTGCGCTTAAGACGCTCAAGCGCATGAAGGACGAAGTCAAAGAAGTGCGCGAGGGCTATGAATGCGGCATGGCGTTTGAGGCTTACGACAACATGCAGGCCAACGACGTCATCGAATGCTTTGAGATCGAAGAGATCGCGCGCTCGCTATAGGGAACTTTCAGCATTCAGGATTTGGGGGTTAAGGATTTGTGTTCCGCCCCTTTGCGGTGATGGCCATAAGGACGCGATGGAGCGGCCATATTGTGTCTTGTCAGGTTTGGACTAAAAGTCTCGGCGGCATCCAGTATCTTGTGCGCGAGAGTTTCGGCCAGCGGGTTTTTCTTAAACGCGCCTTGCTCGATGATTGTTCGCAAAAGCGAATAGCCTTGGGAAGGGTTCTTTTGGATGGCTTCTCTTTTCCATGTTATATAGGGATTGTTGAAAAACTTGAGTTTAAAGCGCTTACCCCATGATAGAGAGCGGCTTCCTTCCGCGAGAAGTTTGCTTTGAATGGTTTTAACGGCAGCCATAACATCGTTATGCTTTGGCGGCGTTTCTCCGTTTGTTTCGGCGTCCAGAAGCGGCGCAAACCAATTGCGCGAGGTGCTGGCCAAAAGCCCTAAATAGCGAGCGCTGATCCACGCGCTTTTATCCTTGGGGCCAAGCCCGTTGGCCTCCATCACCTGAAAAGCAAAACGATCGCAGCCAAGCTCTTCCCAAAAACGGTTTTTCTCTGTCCTGCTTTGATCCCTGATCATCATGGTGTGAGCCACTTCGTGGAGATTGGCCACGAGAGAAAAAGAAGCCTCTTTTGGAAAATGGGTGAGAAGCGTATCGGGAAGCGCCGTCATCATCGACCACAAAACTTTGGGGGGGCTGTTTTTGGGGAGGACAGAAATCTCTGCCTTGACTGGAATGTGCAGCGCATCGGCAGGTTTGGGTTGCTGATAGGGGTAGAGGACAAGGCGTCTCATCTTTTCATCGAAAAAAGAGAGTTGTCCTTCGGGTAGCGCCTGAATCTGGCACATAAGGTTAGGATGCTCGGTGAAGCATTTGGTGATCGATGTTACGCTGGAAAGGCTGTCCGCGTTGAGGGCTGCGTCTTTTTTAGTAACCCCATAACCCGTCAATACCTGCAAGGCGTGGTTGGTGAGGCCGTTTGATAAATCAACAACAAGGTCTTGGTTATTTGTATCCGTCATCGTGACCATCCTTTAAATACGTTCTCATACTAACCGCCCTATGAAATGCCTCATAGAGCCTTAACAAAATTTTCTCCTATCCCTTTCTTCGTCATCCTCCATCGTCATCCCGCACGAAGCGATGCGTGAGCATCGCGCAGATGCGGGACCCAGTTAAAACTTTTTCTTTCAACAAGATCGATCCTTGTTTTTTGATGAAACAAAGAGCTTTCAACTGGGGTCCGCATCACGCACCTGACGCTATCGCGTCATACGCTGTGCGGGATGACGAAAGAGGCAATGGCTGTCCATGGTAAAAACCAAAGCCTCAGTTCATGGTGCCGTTGGTATCAGTATAGCCTTTTTAGGATAAAAAAAGCGTCGCTCTATGAAGCCTTCCCTCCTGCCGAAGCGCGGCGGATTATTG
>DYNT01000020.1:6593-13288 GCA_020720905.1 Micavibrio aeruginosavorus | reverse complement strand
CCCCTCCCTGCAACAGAAAAGGGCTGCTCCGTTCAAAGATCAGCCCCTCCTTTATCCTAATTGTTTGTTTGGATTATACCCTCGTGAATGAAGAGTATAGACACCTCTTTTTGACATCCAAAGGTTTATGGCTTTTTTTCAACGCACGGCAGCGCCCTTCCCAACACATCAAGGATTGCTTCTGGTTTTTCTTTATAAAGGGGGAACAGCGCATCATGAGACAGCAGGACAAGAAGGCGGCTGGCCGCTCTTTTTTGTTGTTCGCTTTTAGGAAAGGCATACCGAAAGGCAAGGCTAACGCCGTTAAAGGCTGCGACAGGGTCGTGGGCAAAGGCGCTATCCGCGCTGTTTAAAAGAGCATCAATAAGAGTCCCCTCTCTCTGGCTGTCGGGTTGGGCACAACACAGGGCGTTTCTCGTCATCCAAAAGGCGGACATAGGGACTCTGTCTTGGGTGGCGCGGGGATCCATGCAAATTTCTTTCTTTTTGTGTGAGAAAACGCTATGACGAACCTCTTTTTCTACGCCTGACGCGGATAAAAAGTCAACAAAAGGCCTTGGTCAGCAGCCATGGTTTTGATTTCGAAAGAAAGAGTGATGGACAGGCAACATGAGGCTCCTCCTTTGGACAAGGATCCCTTTGACATTATCGTGATCGGCGGGGGGCATGCGGGGTGCGAGGCCGCAGCGGCCGCTGCGCGCCTAGGCGCGAAAACGCTTTTGGCCACGCTGTCGATTGCGACGCTGGGGGAAATGTCGTGCAACCCTGCCATCGGCGGGCTGGGCAAAGGCCAGTTGGTACGTGAGATTGATGCGCTGGATGGCTTGATGGGGCGCGTGGCGGATGCGGCGGGCATCCACTTTCGCGTGCTGAACGAAAGCAAGGGCGCGGCCGTCCATGGTCATCGTTGCCAAGCTGACCGCGCTTTGTACCGCGCCGCGATGCGCGAGGCGCTTTTTGCCCAAGAAAACCTGACAATTGTGGAAATGTCCGTAGAAGACCTAACCCGCGATAAGGCTGGCGTTTTCACCATCACCTCGGCGGCAGGCGAGCAAGCCACGGGCACGGCTGTCATCGTGACAACAGGCACTTTTTTGAACGGCCTGATGCATATTGGCGAGGATAAAATCATCGGTGGCCGTGTTGGTGAGCCGCCGTCCGTTGGGTTGGCTGTAGCGCTGCGAAAGATGGGGTTCGATTTGGGTCGCCTTAAGACCGGAACGCCAGCGCGCCTTTCCAGCAAAACGATTGATTGGGCGGCGCTAGAGCTGCAGGCGGGGGATGAGCCGCCAGAGCCTTTTTCGATGCTGACGCCCTCGATCACAAACCGCCAAATTGCGTGTGGCATCACGCATACCTCGCCGGACATGCACGCCATTATCCATGCCAATTTGCACCGCGCGCCCCTTTATTCAGGGCAGATTCAAGGCATCGGCCCGCGTTATTGCCCCTCGATCGAAGATAAAGTCGTGCGGTTTGCAAGCCGTGAGAGGCATCAGGTTTTTTTAGAGCCCGAAGGCCTTGACGACGACACCGTTTATCCCAATGGAATTTCCACCTCCCTGCCCCGCGATGTGCAGGCCGCGATGATCCATTCTATCCGTGGCCTCGAAAACGTCGAGATTTTGCGTTATGGCTATGCCGTTGAATATGATTACTGCGACCCGCGAGAGCTTCGCGCCACGTTGGAGACAAAGCGCGTTGAGGGACTTTACTTTGCGGGGCAGATCAACGCCACCACGGGCTATGAGGAAGCGGCGGCGCAAGGCCTGATGGCGGGGCTGAACGCCGCGCTGAAGATCGCGGGGCGCGAGCCGTTCTCTCTTGGCCGTGACGAAGCCTATATCGGCGTGATGATCGATGATTTGATCACCAAGGGCACGAATGAGCCTTACCGCATGTTTACCTCTCGCGCCGAATACCGCCTCATTCTGCGGGCGGATAATGCCGATCAGCGCCTGACCCCGCGTGGCATTGCCATCGGGTGTGTTGGCGCGACGCGGCAGGCGGCCTTTATGGAAAAAAACGAGGCCTTAACGCGAGCAAGGGCGCAGATGGCAGCCCTCACCGCCACCCCGCAAGAGCTTGCGCAGGCGGGTCTTAAAATCAATCAGGATGGCGTGCGCCGCTCAGCTCATGACCTTTTGGCCTATCAGGCCATCTCCTTTGCACAAGTAGAAGCCTTTTGGCCAGAGCTGGCGGTGTTGCCGCCCGCCATAAAGGCGCAAATGGAGATCGAGAGCGCCTATGCGGGCTATATTCAACAGCAAGAGGCGGATATCCGCGCCTATCGCCGCGACGAAGCACTGGGACTGCCTGCCGACTTGGACTATACGGCTTTAGGCGGCCTTTCTACCGAGATCCGGCAAAAGCTGGAGAAGGTGCGGCCGGAAACGCTGGGCGCAGCGGGGCGCATTCCAGGGGTAACCCCTGCCGCTGTTATGGCTCTTTTACGCTATACAAAAAAACGCAAGGAGAGAGGGCAGAAATGACCGACAGGCGCGTTTCTCCGCTCGTTCCTTATGGAACCGGCCTGCCGAATAAAGGCGCTGTAGCGCTAACAGAACACATCCCTGTTGCTTGTGAAACTGTGGATAAGTTAGAGCGGTACGCCTCCCTTTTGATCGAAGAAAATGAAAAAATCAATTTGGTGGCGGCCAGCACCCTTCCCTTTTTGTGGGAACGACATATTCTTGACTCGGCTCAGCTTTTCCCCTTGATCACCGCGCCCAAAACAACGCGCCTCGTTGATTTAGGCTCTGGCGCAGGCTTTCCTGCGCTGGTTTTGGCCATCATGGGCGTGGGCGAGGTTCACTGCATTGAAAGCACGGGAAAAAAGGCGCGGTTTTTGGAAAAAGTGGCGGCAGAGCTTGCCCTTCCCGTCACGGTGCATCAGGAAAGAATAGAGTCAATCAAAGGGCTTAAGGCCGATATTGTGACGGCACGAGCGCTTGCTGCCCTTTCCGAATTATTGGGCCTTGCAGCACCGTTTATGAAAAAAGAATCCTTCTGTCTTTTTTTAAAAGGGGAAAAGGCCGATGCGGAATTGACAGCAGCACGGAAATATTGGACAGTCAACGCAGAAAAAACGCGCAGTATGACGTCCGAAACGGGTGTTATTATGCGCCTTTATGACCTGAAAGCGCGGCCAAAACATGACACAAAACGCCACAAATGAAAAAGACCATCGTGCCGCTTGTCGTGTTATCGCCGTTGTCAACCAAAAGGGCGGCGTCGGCAAAACGACAACAACGGTCAATCTGGCCACGGCTATGGCAGCGGTGGGCAAGCGCGTCTTGATCGTTGATGCCGACCCACAGGGCAACGCCTCCACGGGCTTTGGCTTTTCGCGGAGCGAACGCGGCACTGGCTGTTATGAGCTTATGTTCGATGGGTTGGCCGTTGAGGATGTCGCCGTGGCGACCCCTATTCCTAACTTGTCCATTATTACATCGTCGGCGGATTTGGCGGGCGCTGAAATTCAGCTGGTGAATGTGGATCAACGCGAACAGCGCATGCGCGCAGCGTTAGAGCGCAGCGCGAAAGATTACGATTTTATCATGATCGATTGCCCCCCGTCCCTGAACCTGATCACGCTTAACGCGCTTGTCGCGGCGCATGCACTACTTGTTCCTTTGCAGGTGGAGTTTTATGCGCTGGAAGGCATGAGCAGTCTTTTACAAACCGTGGATGCCGTTCGCGCACGCTTTAATCCAGAACTAGAAATACAAGGGGTTGTGCTGACCATGTATGATAAGCGCAACAGCTTGTCTGACGCAGTGGCCAGCGATGTGCGTGCTTTTTTCGGCAACCAAGTTTACGAAACCGAGATTCCGCGCAATGTGCGCGTATCCGAAGCGCCTTCGCACGGCAAGCCCGTCTTGCTATATGACCTGAAGTGTTCGGGCAGCCGCGCCTATATGTTGCTGGCGGGGGAAGTTTTGCGCCGCGAAGAAGATAAAGTCCTTGCCGCAGCCAGCGCCGCATAATCTTGTGATAAAAAAGGAAAAAGCATGAATGCCACCGCAAAAACAAAACCAGCCCCTCTTGGCCGTGGATTATCTGCCCTTTTTGGGGATACAGATGCCTCCTATACCCCGCCGCGCTTGGTGAAAAACGAAAACGGCGCAACAGACGAAAGGGACTCGTTTCTTGAAGTCGGCATTGAGCAGTTGATCGAGGGCGCCTTTCAACCTCGCCGCCACTTTGATGAGGAGGCTTTGTCGTTGTTGGCCGAATCCGTCCAATCATGCGGCGTGTTACAGCCCTTGATCGTTAGGAAACTACCGGGGCAGCCCCGCCTGTACGAAATCATCGCGGGCGAGCGTCGTTGGCGCGCTGCGGGGCGGGCGGGAATCAAAAAAGTCCCCGTCATTGTGCGCGAACTGACGGATCGGCAGGCCATGGAAATCGGCCTAATTGAAAATGTGCAGCGGCAAGACCTTTCGCCGCTAGAGGAGGCCGAAGGATACAGGCGTCTATTGGAAGAGTTCCACCACACGCAAGAAAATCTGGCCAAGATCGTCGGCAAAAGCCGCCCGCATATCACCAATTTTCTGCGGCTCTTGAAATTACCGGACAGCGTTAAGGCCATGCTGAATTCCGGCGCGATGACCATGGCGCATGCTCGCGTTGTCATCACAGCCAAAGATCCCGAAGCCCTAGCAAAGGAAATCGTGCAAAAGGGGCTTAGTGTGCGGCAAGCCGAGGCTCTTGCGAAAAAAGTATCTGATGGGCGCTTTGCGAAAAAGGATCGTGTTTCCGCCAATGGTGATCCCAACATCTTGGCGCTAGAGCGCGATATTGGCCGCTCCTTAGGGCTTAAAATCAAAATCCATGTCTTAACATCAACAACAGGGACTCTCGCCGTCCATTATAACGACCTTGACCAACTAGAAAGCGTTTTAAAAAAGCTGCAAGGGTAGGAGGTCAGAGGTTAGAAATTAGGGCGCAGTCTTTTTTTCGCGAAGATCCCTTTGGATGTCTCGAACAAAGGAGCCTAGTGCGCCGAGGACAGCCAGCCCAGCAATAAGGGCGATGACGGGAAAGGCAATCGCGGTTGCGTAAATCATGCTTTTATGTCCTTGTGTGAGGGAGTCTTGGGCGATAGTTTTATAAGCCTTCCAAGGAAAAAGCCGATAAGTGATGCCGCCAGCCCGACAAGAACGGCAGGAACGTCCGCAGGGGTATGCCACTGTAGCTGCCAAAGAAGAGCTGTGCCCCCGCCCAGAACAATCGAGAGCCAACCACTGGTGGGCGTTGCACGCCAGCCGAACAGAGCCCCCATAAGCGGAACAATAATGGTTGGAGCCCACATGGAATAAAGGATCAAAAGACCGTCGATGATAGACGGCGCAAATTGCGCCACATAAATGGCTACGGCAGCAATGCCCAATGTTGATAGTTTTCCAAGAAGATGAGCTCTTTTTTCAGAAGGAGGCTTGATGGAGCTGACAATGTCTTTAACAAAAGCAACCGCACCCGAATTAAGCGCCGATTCTTGGCTGGAGACGATGATCGCGATAATGGCCGCCAGCAAGAGGCCATAGAGTCCAGCAGGAAGAAGCTGTTTTCCCATCATAACAAAAACATTGTCAGGCGTAACCGTGCCAGACAGAAAAGAATGCGCCAAGACGCCAAGAACACCCACCAACCCAAGCCAAACAATGGTGAACAATCCCGTTAGAACAAACCCTGTCGAGGAGCCTTTGCTGGTTTTGGCCGCCAGCGCACGATTGGCATAAGGCGGCAAAAGCATTTCTCCAAAAAAGAAGGAAACCACGATTCCTAAAAGAGCCATGCCTGATGTCGTATCCAGCCCTGCCGCCGTAAGCTGCCATGCCGTTGCGGACTGCTCGGAAAGACTGATGGGACTCTTCCAGACAGCAACAAGAACCAAGATCGGAACAATGATCGAGAAAAGAGAAAACTGAAAAGCCTCGGTCGCTATGGTGGCACGCAAGCCCCCTGTAAAGGTCAACAGAGCCGTGCTTCCCGTGACCAGCGCATAACAGAGAAGGAGGGGCCATTCTGTTATGGCGTGCAGCATGGTCCCACCAATTTTCCCCATGATAGCCGTGAATCCAATCAGAAGACCAACCGATATAAGCCCCGTAAGAAATTGGGTCACCTTGCCATAGCTTTTATTCATGACATCGCCCAGCGTTGCACAATCCCGAAGGCGGGTCAGACGCGGTGCTAAAAATAAGCCGGTTAAAATGGTTTGAAGAGGGTAGGAAAGGCAAAGAAAGAAAAAGAGAAACCCGGTCTCATAGCCTTTTGCCGTAAAGCCGAGGGAAAACCCAGGCCCAACGATGGTGGACGATAAGCTGGCAAAGATCATAAGGGCGGGAAGGGACTGCCCACCAAGGGCGAATTCGGCAAACGATTTATTGCGCCGCGTGAGATAGCCTAAAAGAAGGAGCACACAAAAATAACTTGAAATCGCAATGAGGTCGAGCGTGGAAATATCCATTGTCACAGGCTCCTTTCAAGAACCTTTGTTTTTGGAGCGGGTGAAGGGAATCGAACCCTCGTAAGAAGCTTGGGAAGCTCCTGCTCTACCATTGAGCTACACCCGCGATCCAATCCTTGGCTCGCTTTGTTTGCCTTATCTTTTGCGCCGCCTGCGCGGCGCGGGCATTGAGCTACACCCGCGATCCAATCCTTGGCTCGCTTTGTTTGCCTTATCTTTT
>DYNT01000020.1:0-6493 GCA_020720905.1 Micavibrio aeruginosavorus | reverse complement strand
GCGCCGCCTGCGCGGCGCGGGCATTGAGCTACACCCGCCAATAATCACTTGCCCTTGCCTCAAACAGGGGCGCAGCATACCAAGCTTTTAAACCAGTTTCAACGCCTGAAAAAAAGAAAGCAGCAGGGGGCAAAGTGTTGAAGATGGGCAACAGATGCGTGCGAAAAGAACAAAAAAGAGAAAAGGCGGTTGAGCCTTCAGCAGGCAAAGGGCAAGGTGGCGTTATCTTATTCATAACAAGAGGCGCCCATGCGTCACTTTCTTTTAGCCACAACGGCTCTTCTTTCTTTTGCTGGCGCGGCGCAGGCTGCCGAGGCGCCTATTCAAGTCACCCTTGGTGGCAGCGTCGATTTTCGTGCCGCTTTGTTTCACGAATCTGAAAAGGTCATGGCCTTTGGCGAAACAGGTCGTCGTGGCGGCGACTTTCAATCAGTGTTTGAGGTTTCTCTTGCTGCGGAAGGCAAGGGCGCAAAGGGCATAACTTACGGCGCGTTTGTCTTGCTGGATAATAACCCAGCTCTTATCGGCAGCGAAAATGACGTGGCCATGGATCAGGTGTATGTTTGGATGTCCAGCGCTTACGGTAAAATCATTCTGGGCGACGAACATGGCACAAGCGATTTGTTCGTAATGGCGCCAACGGTTGGCGAGGGTCAAATCGATGGAACCTATACCAACTTTACGGATGCAACGACCCTGTCTGAATTCCAACCAACCTACCTTAGTGGCACAGAAAACAGCACAAAGGTGACCTATTATACGCCGAAAATTGGCACCACGCTGCAAAAGGTTCAAGCCGGCATCAGCTTCACTTCAGAAGAAGCGCAAGGCACGGCGGCTTCGCTTTATGAATCCACAACGGCAACGGGCTATAAAAATCAGGTCGAGGGCACTATTCAATACACGGGCACGTTTAATCCTGTTAGCGTTGTGGTGTCCCCGATGCTTGCAACGGGCGAAGGCAAAGGAACAAAAACGACCACAAGCTATTTCCGCGATTACACAGCGTGGGGCGTTGGCGCACAGGCGCTTTACGCAGGGTTCACGCTGGGCACGTCCTATGTTGATGCGGGTCATAAAGGCACAGCACTAGGGCAAGATCTGGATCAAGACGTTTGGACCTTAGGCCT
This sequence comes from Micavibrio aeruginosavorus, assembly GCA_020720905.1. Taxonomy (GTDB): domain Bacteria; phylum Pseudomonadota; class Alphaproteobacteria; order UBA9219; family UBA9219; genus UBA8914. The sequence goes on along the minus strand of DYNT01000020.1, from coordinate 5,363 downwards.
TGGGTATGAAATTGATAAAGTCGCTCTGGCCGCCAATTATATGAACGGCGAAGGCTACGATAATGGGCTGACTGGCGCAGATAGCCCCTATATCAATTCCTTTAATGCCTTTGGTCTTGGCGCAACCTATACATGGCTCCCTGGCCTGACAACAGCGGCGGATGCGGTCTTCTTTGACCAAGAACGCAAAGAGGCGACATCGGACAACGAAGGGCACGTCTTGATACTGACACAAAAGATGTCGTTTTAAACGACGCGCTTACGCGAATAGCCAAACAAAAAAGGCGGAGAATTTTCTCCGCCTTTTTTTATGTCCTGCCCCACCATCAGCTCACGCCTGCAACACCCACGTCGCATGAAACCGCTTATTATGGCAGCCCTTCGTAAAAAGGCACGTCCGCTTTATGCAACCGCCTCGCTAAGGAAATAGCCGCCCGCCGACAGGACGGCAAGGCCGCCGCCACGCACAGCCACAGCGCCCCAAGGCCAACGGCTCGCCAGCCCCATCACGATGCCAAGGCCGTGGATAACCACACTGCTCGCCCTTTGTCCAAGCTTGTATCAAGCAGTGGGAAGAAAAAGCCTGAAGGGCGCAAAACAATTCCCTTTACGCACCAAAAGCTTCAGCTACACCTTCAATATTAAAGGACGCATCAAACTCTTTTCTGGTCTTAAGAAGAAGGATCATGCCATCACTTCCCCACACAAAATGAGCTGAAGATTATAGTAAGGAGGTCTTCGACGTCCACGCGCCTCTGAAAGCGCAAAGAAGCACCACTACGTCCTCTTAACCTTTTATAAACAAAAGCATGCTACACTGTCCCCTCTTCTTTTCTTTGCGCCAATTTCTTTGCGCCAACAAGGGGGCTTTATGCCAGATCAATTTATAGAAAAGAGAGAGATCACGTGGGGCAGCCGTATTAAAGGCGCTCTTGTCGGCGTCCTTGTGGGCTTTGCTTTGTTCATCGGGTCTTTTCACCTTTTATCTTGGAACGAAGGCCGCGCCATTGACAGAGCCACAACGCTGTCCGAGGCTCAAAAAATAATGGTTATGGGCGATCCCGCAAAAATTGATGCACAAAACGAAGGAAAGCTTGTCTATCTTTCGGGGCTTCTTGATACAGCCGCTACGCTTGAAGACCCCACCTTTAAAATCTCTGAAAAGGCGCTTCGACTTCACCGTTCTGTCGAAATGTACCAATGGGAAGAAACGCACGAAACACGGACGACCAAAACAGCGAACGGCGGTGAATCCGAAGAAACAACCTACAGCTATAATAAAGTTTGGTCAAAATCTTCCCTTCCCTCTAATCGCTTTAAAGTTCAAACAGGGCACGAAAATCCCACCTCTTGGCCCTATCAAACACAGACCTTTTTCGCCTCGCCCGTCTTTATTGGCCCTTATTCCATCGAAAAGGATCTTGCTTCCCAGCTTCACAATACCACGCCTTATCCTCTAACCGAGGAAACGTATCAACGGCTTGACAAAAACATGCGCTCACAGTTTCAGCTTGTTAATTTAACCTACTTGATGGGGGATTCTCAAAATCCAAAAATCGGAGACATTCGCATTTCGTTTGAGCTTCTTGCCCCCAGCACGGTCAGCCTGCTTGGAAAACAAACGGGGGCTCTTGTTGGGGCGTACGCCATGAAAAAGGGAAGCATTTCCCTGCTCGAAGAGGGGGTCGTTGGGCCTGAAATGCTGATCCGCCATGCTGAAATGGAAAATGCCCTTATAACATGGGGGCTTCGTTTTCTTGGCTTCGGTATGATGTGGTTTGGCCTTTATCTCTTTTTACGTCCCCTTGTCGTTCTTGGAAGTTTCTTTCCCTTTCTGGGCGATCTTTTGTCCTTCGGCGCATCCCTTATTGCAACAATCATCGCCCTCCCCGCAAGTTTAGTGACGATCGCCTTGGCTTGGCTGGCCGTTCGCCCCCTTCTTGGCGGTGGGCTTCTTGGTCTTGCGGCGCTTCTTTTCTTGCTGGGGCTCTTTATGCGAGCAAAGATAAAAGGTGCGGCTCCTGCGACGAATCCGTTTGAGCCACAATCTCCTACTTCCCCACACAAAATGAGCTGAAGATTATAGTAAGGAGGTCTTCGACGTCCACGCGACCTGTGATGCGGCCAAGGGCGCGGACGGCAAGGCGCAGGTCTTCGGCGACCAACTCGGCCTCACGGGCGACCATGGCGCGGCGAAGAAAGGCAAGGCTTTTCTCAACGGCTTCACGGTGGCGCAGACGCGTCAGGGCGGGCGTTTCGCTGGCCTTAAAGCGGCTTTCAATTTCTTGAATAAGGCGAGCGGTCAGCGCCTCAAGCCCCTCACCCGTTTTGGCAGAGATAAGAAGGCTATCTTCTCTCTTCTCGTCCTTCCCGCGCCCTCGTCTCGCCGCCCTTGCGGCGGGCGAAAGGGCAAAGCAGAAATCCAGCTTGCCTTGCCGAAGCGGCAAGGCAGCGCAGGCAGTCTGCGCCTCATCCGTGGCGCAAAGGACTCTTTCGCCTCGTAGACGCTCGGCGCTGGATTCCCGCTTTCCTCCTACGCTGCTTCGCAGCTTCGGCGCGACAGGTCGCGGAAATGACGATGGGGGTTCTCTATCACTTTTATTCACCACCACCAGAGCATCGCCATCGGCCAAGGCCATCGTCGCCGCGTCAAACGGCTGCGCGGCGCTGCCGTCAAAGAGCAGGATTTTAAGGTCGGCATGCTGGGCGCGAGACAGGGCACGGCGCACGCCTTCGCTTTCAATCTCATCGGCGCTTTCGCGCAAACCCGCCGTGTCAATCAGGCAAACGGGATAGCCGCCAAGGTCTAGGTCAACCTCTATCACATCACGTGTGGTTCCGGCGATGGGCGAGACGATGGCGGCCTCGCGCCGCGCCAACGCGTTAAGCAGGCTGGACTTGCCCGCATTTGGCGCCCCCAACAACGCCACCGTGAACCCCTCGCGCAAACGCTCGCCGCGATGATTATCGGCAAGGTGTCTTTCCATCGCGGCCATCACATCCAAAACGATGGCGCGGCGGCTCTGCGTTAACTCGGCGGGGATATCCTCGTCCGCAAAATCTATTTCAGCTTCGCTGTAAGCAAGGCTTTGGGTCAGGCTCTCTGCCCATCCGTGATAAAGCTGCCCAAGCGCACCATCCATTTGCCGCAAGGCTTGGCGGCGCTGTGCCGCTGTTTCGGCGTCCACCAAATCAGCGATGGCCTCGGCTTCGGTCAAATCCATCTTGCCGTTGTCAAAAGCGCGACGGGAAAATGCGCCCGCGCCCGCCAAAGCAAACCCCTCCAAACGGCAAAGAACCTCCAGCGCCGCGCTTACAATCGCGCGGCCGCCATGCAAGTGAAGCTCCACCACGTCCTCGCCCGTAAAACTATGCGGCGAGGGAAACCACAGGACAAGGGCGTGATCGATCAGCTCTTGCGTGACAGGATCAACGATGTCGCGCAAGGTAGCACGGCGCGACGCAGGCGTTGCGGCGGGGCGGCAAAGGACCGAAAAAACAGAACCCGCACGCGGCCCCGACACGCGCACAACCGCCACGCCAGCGCGACCTGAGGCCGAAGCCAGAGCAACAATGGTTTCATTTTCCAAAGAAGAGGGAGGCGACGCAATCACAAAAAAACAGATCCTATGCTGCCGAGTCTTTGTCCTTAACCGTCACCATGGTGTTCGCGGTGTTCACCACGCCCGCCATCATATTTTGCACCTGTCCCCAAAACATTTTTTGCAGGTTCTCCGCGCCTTGCATGCCAGCAGGAAGCCATGTTTGCACGGCGGCTTCGGGCGTCATGGCGCGGATGTTGTCACGCATACGGTCTTCGATTTCTTTCATCAGCGCCGCTTGCATAGGCTGCACATCGGGCAGACCCAAAAACGTCCGCGCCTCTTCGGGCGTACATTCAACATTAACGGTAACTTTCATGGGCAAAGCCTTTCGTTGGGCAAAAAAGAAACGTGAAAAACAGTATAGACGGGGCATCCCCTTTGGTTTCTTTATTGCTTGTCAGCTCTTCAACTGTTTTGAGTATAGAACACTTAAAGGATGGCGGCAACGCTTCCTCTTGTTGCTGACAGGGACGTTCTGTAAGGTTGCTTTATGTTCCTTCGTGCTATCCTTCCTTTTTCTTTTGCCCTGTTGGCGCAAGCGGTTTTTGTGTTCCTTTATCTGGAGCATGAAAACGCGCCGCCTTTTTGGGATTATGCCATGTATGCCACCCTGGCCACAGGGTTGTGGGCGCACGGCAACTGGTCGGATTTTGCCAACAGCTTTTCACAAAAATACAATCTGCTTTTTGCGCTTCCTTCGCTGCTTTCCTTTTCCCTATTCGGCGCATCACGTACCGTTTTTATCGTCACGAACATGGTCGTCTATGGCACAGCCTACCAACTGACGACGGGCTTTTTGCTGCACCGGCTTTATGGGTTATCGTGGCGCCCCGCGCTGCTTCTGTCCGTAGGGGTCTGTTCGCTGCTCCCGTTTCTTTGGTATCCTTTGCTGCAAGGCTATCCCGATCACGGCGCGGCGGCCTTGTTGCTTGTGGCGCTCGCACTAACGTGCAGGAAAGGGCTTTCTCAACAAAAAACGATAAATAAAAAATGGGAGGCCAGCCTTCGCTGGCATGACGGATGGGGACAAGCTTTTGCCATCGGTTTGCTCATCGGTCTCGCCATCGTTTTCAGGCGGCATTATGCCTATGCAGGAATAGCCGTTTTAGCGGCAAGCGCGTTTGTGGACGCGCCGTTATGGAAAACGAAATCGTTTTGGCTCTCTCATGCCTTGCGCGGCGTGGCTGCTTTTACAACGCTGCTGCTGGTCGAGCCAGCCTATTTAAAGGAAATGATCGCGGCGGATTACGCGGCGCTGTATCGCTCTTATGAGCGCCCTGCCCTTTATTTCTTTCATTTCGTGGCGGCGCACGGCGGCCTTCTTTTGCTGCTGCTTTCGGGCGCGGGCCTTGCTTGGGCGTGGCACAAAAACCTGTTGGAAAAACGCGGCGCAGGGATTACGTTGCTTGCCGTTTTTCTGTGGCTCTTGTTGTGGGGGCTTGGCCCCACGCAAGTAGGCCAGCATTATTTAATCGCGCTGCTGCCTGTTGTTTTTATCGTGGGACTAGCCGGCTTTTTTGTTGCAATGAAAAACAGGCGCTTTGTTTTTTGGCTTGGGCTTGGCGCGATGATCGCCAATGCCGCGTTTTGCTTTTGGCTCGCACCACGTTTTGTGTTGCCCAGCGAGCCGCCTTCTTTCTCCGCGTTCGGCACGCCGCGCCCGCCATGGGTGCGCCGCGATATCCCTGAATTAACGGCACTGGCGCAGTATGTGGCGGCGACAACAACGGGCAGCGATACGATTGTCGTCAGCGGCTC
>DYNT01000171.1 GCA_020720905.1 Micavibrio aeruginosavorus | reverse complement strand
AGTTTCTTGATGAGCCAAGCGGCGCCATTCATGCGGTGGAAGCCGCCGGCCATGGCATTGCGACAGGCATGCATGCCGCCGCCTTGACGGGCGGGCGCGCTGGTATCCTTCACGGTATGCGCAGCTATTTCCTGCAAAACGAAGATGGTCAGATTCAAGAAGCTCACTCAATATCGGCAGGCCTTGACTATCCAGGCGTTGGGCCAGAACATGCATGGCTGCACGATAATGGCCGCGTGTCCTATGTCTCCATCACCGATGATGAGGCCGTTGAAGCCTTCCAGCTTTGCTGCAAGTTAGAAGGCATTATTCCGGCGCTAGAGCCTTCGCATGCGCTGGCCTATGTCGCCAATATTGCGCCCCAGCTTCCCAAAGATCACCTGATGGTCGTCAACTTATCGGGGCGCGGCGATAAAGACATCTTCACCATTGCAGACCGCCTTGGAGTCACCATCTGATGAACACCCCCCTCAACCGCCTCGACGCACGTTTTGCCGCCCTTAAGGCCGCTGGCAAGAAGGCCTTTATTCCCTTTATCACGGCGGGCTACCCGACGTTAGAGCTTTCCTCAACCCTCCTTGCTGGCCTGCCTCAAGCGGGCGCGGATATCATCGAGATTGGCATGCCCTTCAGCGATCCGATGGCTGATGGCCCCGTCATCCAAAAGGCTAACCTGCAAGCCTTTAAGGCGAGGATCACCGTTCCCAAGATTTTAGAGATGGTGCGCGCTTTCCGCACAACAGATAACGAAACGCCCATCGTTTTGATGGGCTATTACAACCCGATTTACAGCTATGGCATCATGCGTTTTTTGGATGATGCTAAAAAAGTAGGCGTTGATGCTTTTATCGTTCCTGATCTCCCGCCCGAAGAGGATGAAGAGTTTCGCGTGCCAGCCGATGCGCGGGATATGTTTGTCATCAGGCTTATCACGCCGACAACGAACGAACAGCGGCTACCAACCGTCTTAAAAAACGCCAAAGGATTCCTTTATTGCGTGTCGATCACGGGCATTACAGGGGGTGCTACGGCTACGGCAGCCTCGCTCGCCACTCTTATCGGGCGCGTGCGAGAAAAGTCTTCCTTGCCTATAACGATTGGGTTTGGTGTGAGCACGCCGGAACAAGCCCATGACATGGCAAGCGCTGCCGATGCCGTGATCGTAGGCAGCGCGATTATAACTCATATAACCAAGTGTTGGGACAATAAGGACACCCCTCGCGAAGAACTTGTGCGCGATGTCCTGACCTTCACCGCCGCCCTCGCCCAAGGCGCGCATAAAGGCCGCTAAGCCAAACCATCAAACTGACGTTGACGCCCTATTCCGCCAACTTGGCAGTCACATAAGCGCGCACTTTATCCAGCGCCACGCGCTCTTGCGTCGCGGTGTCGCGGTCGCGGATCGTGACAGCCTGATCGCTCAACGTCTCGCCATCCACGGTGATGCAGTAAGGCGTGCCCGCCTCATCCATGCGGGCATAGCGCTTGCCGATGGATTGCTTGGCATCGAACTGGCAAGTATAAGTCTGGCGTAAATCCATATAGAGCTTTTCAGCGACTTCTGGCATGCCGTCTTTGTTGACCAGCGGGAAAATGCCCAGCTTGATGGGCGCGAGGCTTGGCTTAATCTTCAGCCATTCCGGCGAGGCGCGGCTTTCGTCGTACTGATAGCCTTCCGCCAAAACCAACAGGACGCCACGCGTCAGACCGCTGGCAGGCTCCACCACATGCGGAACATAGCGGCGCTTGGCTTCTTGATCGATATAGTCAAGGTTCGTCTTGCTGAACGCGGCGTGTTGTTTCAAATCATAATCGGTGCGGTACGCCACGCCTTCCAGTTCGCCAAAGTTGGGCGCGGTGAAAGGCCAGCGATATTCGATGTCCGTTGTGCCTTTGGAATAGTGCGCGACTTCGTTTTCGGGAATGACGTGACCGAACAGGTTTTCCTTGCGGCAGCCCACGGCTTCTTCCCACCAGCGCAAGCGCTCCGCCACCCAGAACTCGTACCACATCATGCCGTCTTCGGGCGGGCAGAAAAACTCCATCTCCATCTGCTCAAATTCGCGCGCGCGGAAGATGAAGTTGCGCGGCGTGACTTCGTTGCGGAAGGACTTGCCAACCTGCGCGACGCCGAACGGCGGACGTACGCGCGAGGAATCCATGATGTTCTTGTATTGCAGGAAAATGCCCTGCGCCGTTTCAGGGCGGAGGTAGACTTTCGAGGCCTCATCGCGAACAACGCCCGTATGCGTGTCAAACATCAGGTTGAAC
>DYNT01000170.1 GCA_020720905.1 Micavibrio aeruginosavorus | reverse complement strand
AGATCGAAAAACATCCACACTTCGGACAGTTTTTGTTGTGACACCTTCAAAAACTGTATAGACAATATTGGGAGTAGAATTAAAAACTTGTTAATAACTTAAAACATCCTCTGATTAATCAGCAGGTGCGCACCGATACCGGAAAGGTAGCCGATGGCGATGACCCAGCTCCATTTTAGGTGGCTGCCAAAGGTATAAAGGCCGCGCGCCTGTCCCATCAGCGCCACGCCTGCCGCTGAGCCAATGGACAAAAGAGAGCCTCCTATGCCCGTGGTCAACGTGACCAGAAGCCATTGACCTGTTGAATGCTCGTGTCCCATGTTGAGGACGGCGAACATCACGGGAATGTTATCAATCACGGCAGAAATCGCGCCAATGGCCGTGTGCGCCGCCGTTTCGCTCATGGAGCCGTAAAGCGCTTGCGACAGACCGCCAAGGTAGCCCATTGCGCCAAGGCCGCCAACGCACAGCATCACGCCATAGAAAAACATCATCGTATCCCACTCGATGCGGCTGAGGTTGACGAAGATGTCAAAGGGCTTTTGTTGATCGGCGGGGGAGAGATCGGGCCTGCCGCGCAGCTCATAACGGCGAATAAAAAAGCCATAGATTTTCAGGAAGCCCAGACCCGTGATCATGCCCAAAAAGGGCGGAACGTGTAGCGTTTGGTGCAGAACAACTGTTGTTGTGATTGTTAACATGAAAAGGGCGGCGATTGCGTAGCCGCCCTTTTTGATGCGAGCCTTTTCTTCTAAGGCAGGCGGCGTTGTTTTCGCAACAGAGAGGGACAGCGCCCACGCAGGGATCAGCCAGCTGATCAGCGCGGGGATAAACAGCGCGAAGAAATCTTGAAAAGGCACAACGCCTTTTTGCCAGACCATCAGTGTCGTAATATCGCCAAAGGGACTGAACGCGCCGCCCGCATTGGCCGCCACAACGATGTTGATAAAGCTGGCTGTGATAAACTTTTTGTTATCGCCGCCGACGGCGGTTGCGACAGCGCCCAGCACCAGCGCGGTTGTCAGATTGTCAGCGATGGGCGAGAGGCAAAAGGCAATCCCGCCGCAAGCCCAAAACAAAGCGCGGTAAGAAAGGCCTTGGCTTACCAGCTTGGCGCGGAGGGCGTTAAAAAGCCCGCGCTCCTCCATCGTGTTGACGTAGGTCATGGCCGCCAGCAAAAACAGCATCAGCTCGGCAAACTCGGTCAGCGTATGGCGAAGAAGCGCCGCGCCTTCCTCGCTTCGTCCCTCATGGGCAAAGGCTGTCATCACCAGAATCCAGATCAGCCCTGCGGCAACGGTCACGGGCTTGGACTTGCGCAGGTGGATTTTCTCTTCCAACAAGACAAAGCCATAGGCCAACGCAAACAGACCCAAAGCCGCCCAGCCCAAAAGACCGCTTTCGGGCGCACGTGCAGAAGCCTCGTTTGCCAAGGCGGGTAGGGCGGTGAAAAAGGAAAGAAGGGCGGGCAGCGCCCACAACAATAATCGCATGGCATCGCTTTCAAAGGATTACATCTTCCGAAGCGATAAACCAAAAGACTTAACAAGTCGTTATGGGGCAGGGGTCTGTTAATAGACTTGACGTTGAGAGGGGACATAATAAAAATGCCGTCCAGCGCGGCCTCTATAAACTGTCGGTTTCGACATTTTTATTGTGTCCCCCTTGCTGCTTCGGGCGAAAGAGCAATGGGGACACGATAAGCACGCTGGAAAGACTGGGTTGCAATAGACAAAAGATGTGTGAGCGTGCTTATCATGTCCCCTCTCATGTCCCCAAACTTCATGCTTTTTGCTTTTGGCGAATGTTAGGTTTTGACCCACTGTATGTTGTGTTTTTCCGATGCCATTAACCACCACCTATAGACGTTTTATGGTTAAAAACGCGCTCTCGTCGTCCTCGTGGAAAAAAACCGCCTCTTTGTACGCTGAAGGGGCTGAGAATCGCCTAAATTTCCAAGATTCATTGATTTCATTGGATTTTTTCTTATGAAATCGGAGCGCGATTTTAGCGTGAAAAACCATCCTTGATCTCATGGAAAAAGAGAGGCGTTGCGCCCTTGAATTTTCTTTCGCTTTAGGGTCATCTAGCGGCCTTATGACGTTATCTCAATCATCATCGTTTGCACAACAGCAGCGTGAGCAACGTGCGGCGGAAGTCTTGCGCGAGAACCTGCGCAAGCGCAAACAACAGCAACAGGCGCGTGCTTCTTTGGCTGACAAAGAGGGCGTTGCCCCGAAAGAGGAAGAATAGAAGCCATGTCCGTTATGCCCGACCACTGGATCCGCAAGCAG
>DYNT01000169.1 GCA_020720905.1 Micavibrio aeruginosavorus | reverse complement strand
TTCCAATAGGCCTCCCAATCATCGACGGCTATGTCTGTGTTCGCCTTGAAATCGCCTTTTGCCTCCACGCGCCCAAGGCGTTGCCGTGCACTGCTCCAACGATAATCGCAAGGGTGAGGACACAGCCCCGCGCGAACGGGATTAAGCTCAACATAGCGAACGGCCTCGTAACAATAGCTCTCGTCCATGGGATAAGAAGAAAAACGGCCTTGCCACAAATAACCGCGCCAATCTTTTTTCATGTTGATATAGCGAGTATAACGACGATGCGCCTCGCCGATTGGCTTCAATCCGAAATCCGCAGAAGGAGACACAATCAGGTGGACGTGATTGGTCATAAGGCAATAGGCCAGCACGCGAAGTTGCGCGCTTGCGCAAATATCCTTCAAAAAAGAAAGATATGTTTTGTAGTCTTCCTCACCAAAGAAAACATCCTGACGGCGATTGCCGCGTTGAATGATATGGTGGGGACTATCAGGAATAACGATGCGGGCTTGTCTTGGCATGGGCTGATGTTAACCTTTATTCATCGGGGACACAATAGGTATTGTGTCCCCACTGCAGTGGGGACACTGCAGTGACCCCCTTCAGGTGGGGCATTGAATTCTTGGTTTGTGGCGAAAAACATGCTTTATTCGGCCATGGTATAAACACTTTTTGAAAGCTTGTTTCCATGAAAAACGTTGTTGTTGTGGGCGCTCAATGGGGTGATGAGGGCAAGGGGAAGATTGTTGATTGGCTGTCGTCTCGTGCCGATGTCGTGGTGCGCTTTCAAGGCGGTCACAACGCGGGCCACACGCTGGTGATTGACGGCGTGACGTATAAGCTCAACCTCCTGCCATCGGGCATTGTGCGAAAGGGCAAGCTTTCGGTGATTGGCAATGGCGTGGTTATGGATCCTTGGGCTCTTTTTGCCGAGATCGATAAGATCGCGGAAAAGGGCGTGACCGTAACGCCCGATAATTTGATTATCGCGGAAAACGTGCCGCTGATCCTGCCCGTTCACGGGATTGTGGATCGCGCCCGTGAAGCCGCCAAGGGCGCAAGGAAAATCGGCACGACGGGGCGCGGCATTGGCCCTGCCTATGAAGATAAGGCGGCGCGGCGCGGCATTCGCCTGTGCGATTTGCGATCCCCCGATACGTTACGCGAGAAGCTGGATGAGCTTCTTGTCCATCACAATGCCCTGTTGCGCGGCTATGGCGCGGATGAATTAAAAACGGAAGACGTTTTCGCGGAAGTCATGGCGTTGGCGCCGCGTCTTTTGCCCTTTAGCGCCGTGGTTTGGCAGCGTTTGGAAGCGGCGCGCAAGGCGGGCAAGCTGATTTTGTTCGAAGGCGCGCAAGGCTCCATGCTGGATATCGATCACGGAACCTATCCGTTTGTGACGTCTAGTAATATCGTGGGCGGCGCGGCGGCGGCGGGCGCGGGCGTGGGGCCGAAAACGCTGGGGCGCATTCTTGGCATTTGCAAGGCTTACACGACGCGTGTGGGATCGGGGCCCTTTCCGACAGAAGACACGGGCGAGGTTGGCGAAGGCCTTGGTCAGCGTGGGTTTGAGTTCGGCACGGTCACGGGGCGTAAGCGCCGCTGTGGCTGGCTGGATGCCGTGCTGGTGCGTCAGGCCGCGACGATTGGCGGTATTGATGGATTAGCTTTGACCAAGCTGGATGTTTTGGATGGCATGAACGAGTTGAAAATTTGCCGCGCCTATCTGTTGGATGGCAAGGAGATCGATCACCTTCCTGCCAATGCGGCCGAACAAGCGCGGGTTCAGCCGCTTTATGAAACGTGCGAGGGGTGGACGGGCAGCACACGCGGGGCGCGGAGCTGGGCGGATTTGCCCTCTGGCGCGATCAAGTATATCCGCCTGATTGAGGAGCTGGCGGGCGTGCCTGTCACGCTTGTCTCCACAAGCCCAGAGCGCGACGATACCATCTTGGTGCGTGACCCGTTTGCAGATTAAGAGACAGCCTTAGACCGGCTTGTTTTTGGTTTTTATGACTCTTCCCCTTTTGTTTGTTGCGGCGGCGGCGCTGATTGATCCGCAGAATCGTGTTTTGCTGGCGCAGCGTCCGGCGGGTAAGGATATGGCTGGCCTGTGGGAGTTTCCGGGCGGCAAGATAAGGGCGCAAGAAACATCCGAAAGCGCGTTAGTGCGAGAGCTGCGCGAGGAGCTGGCCATCAGTGTAAGGGAAGAAGATTTAATCCCGCTAACCTTTGCCTCGCATACCTACGCGACTTTTCATTAGACCTCCCCGTGAGCAACTTAACGAAGGATTAACGCTGGCGTGATTTGCT
>DYNT01000168.1 GCA_020720905.1 Micavibrio aeruginosavorus | reverse complement strand
GCACGCCGTGAGGAAGTTCATACTTTTCCTTCAAGCCGCGCAGGATCGAAACGGTGTCCTCAACGCTCGGTTGGCTTACGAAAATCGGCTGGAAGCGGCGGGCGAGGGCGGTATCTTTCTCGATATGTTGGCGGTATTCATCCAACGTCGTTGCGCCGATGCAGTGAAGCTCACCCCGCGCTAGCGCGGGCTTGAGCATGTTAGCGGCATCCATCGCGCCTTCTGTTTTACCTGCGCCGACCAAAAGGTGAAGCTCATCAATAAAGATGATGACCTCGCCCGCAGCGGCAGAGATTTCGCTGAGGACGGCTTTCAGGCGCTCTTCAAACTCGCCGCGATACTTCGCGCCCGCGATTAAGGAGCCTAAATCCAAAGATAGGACGCGCTTGTTCTTCAGCCCCTCTGGCACGTCGCCCTTGAAAATGCGTTGCGCGAGGCCTTCGATGATCGCGGTCTTGCCCACACCCGGTTCACCAATCAACACGGGGTTATTCTTTGTGCGCCGCGCCAGAACTTGCACCGCGCGGCGGATTTCCTCATCGCGCCCGATGACGGGATCCAGCTTGCCGTCCTTGGCAGCGGCGGTCAGGTCACGCGCATATTTTTTTAAAGCGTCATAGCCCGCTTCTGCGCCAGAACTATCAGCGGTGCGCCCCTTGCGAAGATCGTTAATGGCTTGATTAAGCTTTTCCGGTGTGACCCCTGCCTCGGCCAAAATCTTTTGCGCGGCAGAGCCGGAGGCCATGGCAAGAGCTTGGAGTATGCGCTCAGCCGTCACAAAACTATCGCCCGCTTTGTGCGCCAGTTCTTCGGCAACGCCCAAAGCGCGTGCAAACTCGGCAGAAAGGTGCAGTTGATCCGCATTGCCAGAAGCATAGACCTTGGGGATGGACTCAAGAGCCGTCAGCGTGGCATCTTTCACGCGGCTGGCATCGCCGCCTGTGGCTTTGATTAGCGCGGCGGCCATGCCTTCGGCATCGTCCATCAGGACTTTAAGCATGTGTTCAGGCAAAAGGCGTTGATGCTGGCGTTTAAGCGCCTCCATCTGCGCGTTTTGCAGAAAACCTTGTGCCCGCTCGGTGTATTTTGAAAGATCCATGCCTGCGTTCCCCTTTCTTCTTCTAACAATATGGGGTGGCCAAAGGCGTATGGCAAGGGGGTGGGGAGAGTTGTTTTTATATAAAAAAGACGGTATGGCCTTAACAACGCGCCCCTTTATCACAGCCCCCTTTATCACAGTCAGGCTCAACATGACCACTCTTATCGCTTTCTTTGAACAAATGGTTCTTAACTCAACCATCCTGTTTGATGACGTGATCGCTTTGGCCAAACCTGCTATGGGGCGCATGGGAGAGGCCGCCTCTGCGGCCAAGGTTGTGGTGGCCAGCGCCGCAGATGATTCTTTGGCCTTGGCCAAACCAGCCATGAAAAAAACCGCTGCCGTTGTTGTTGATGATACGGCTGTTTCTTCAAGCCAGATCAACGATGGCGCGATTGCGCAGCACAGGGAATACATGGTTTGGGGAAAGATTGTTGCGGCATCGCTTGCCAACAAGGTCGTGATCACGATCATCATTATGTTGGCGGGTGTGTTGCTGCCTATCCTGCCTAAAATCATGCTGGCTTTTGGTGCGGCTTATTTGGCGTATGAAGGGGCGCACAAAATGGTGGCGTATGCCTTTTTCTTACGCAACACGTTGCGTGGGTTGCGCGGATTGCCGCCTCTTGCACAGCAGCACAAGCAAAAGGTGAAGGCAGACGCAGGGGCAGCGCACAGCGTTGATGAAACGCAAAAGGAAAACCCTAACTTCATCGATTGTTTTTTGGGGCAGTCCTTAAAAGAACGCGCCGTTTTGATCGATTTGATTCTTTTGGATGCGATTTTATCCACCGAGATTTTGCTGGTTGCCAACGGAACCTTGGGGGAGGTCGGCGCTTGGATGCAGGCTTTTGCCTTGATCGTTGTTGGTGGGGTAACAACATTGGGGGTTTATGGCGTTGTCCTTGCCATCATTCGCGCCGATAACATGGCCGATTATTTTGCTGCGCCGGAAAGTTTTTTCTATAGCCCTCGTTTTGCTGCGTCCATCATGCGCCTGTTACCCCATCTTTTGCGAGTTGTGGGCGTTGTTGGAACGATTGCCATGCTGGGCGTGGCAGGCGATGTTTCAGGGCATTTGTTGCCAGAGGCTTTTGCGGCTTTGTCATGGCCAGTATGGGCAGAAGGATTCCATGCGTTGGTGGAAGGGCTGCATCATGCCTTAAGCGTTTTGCCGGTTGGGGGGGGAACCCTTGCGACGATGACGCTGGGGTTGGCTTTAGGGCTTTTTATGCTGGG
>DYNT01000019.1 GCA_020720905.1 Micavibrio aeruginosavorus | reverse complement strand
CACAACCAATTCGCTGTGTCAAGAAAATATGACTCTACTTATGGACTGATTAATAACCCTTTTAACGTCGCGTCAAGGTTAAGCTCTCCATCACCGCCTCAACGCTTAAGGCCGCAAGAGGTTTACCTTGCAGCCATGTTGTGTGTGCACCGCGTGGCGCTGACCAATAAGGATCGACGCAATCCGACATCAGCGCCACCGTCCGTGCCCCCACCGCCGCCGCCAGATGCGTTGGCCCCGTGTCGTTGCCCACCACACATTCTGCGCCCCGCGCCAGCGTCGCCAACTGCGCCAACGTCGTTTGGCCGCTTAAATCCATAACCTCTGGCGCAAGGGCGCGGATCGCGGCGATACTGGCCGCATCCGCCTTTGTCCCCACAGCAATGGACGCAATCCCCTTTTCCGCCAGCTTCTTGGCCAGCGCAGCGAACGATTCCGGTGACCAGCGCTTATACAAACGATCAGGGGCGCACCCCGCAATCAACAGCGCATAGTTTTCGGGAAGCACAGCGCCCTTCATCGGCGAGGCCAACCATGACAGATCGCCACCTCCTGTCACGTCTGTCATCACCACGCCTGCTGCCTTTAACTGCGCGGCCAGAGAATCGGTGTAGTGCATCTTGGGCTTTGGCGGCCATGGACGTGGAAAACGGCAGCCCTTAACCGCGCCTGACCATGCTGGCTTTCCAAGCGCATAGAACAAAATGGATTGCCGAGGCTTGCCTTGAAAATCGTAAACACATGTCGGCGCAAAAGCGCGAGACTGCCGCAGCAGTTTAACCCATTTCAACAACTGCCAAGCTTTAGGCCTTGGATCCAACAGCACATAATCAAACCATGGCATCGATAACCCAAAGGCCGCAAAAGGCGGCGTGGTGAGAAGCGCAATCTCAGCCTCAGGATGCGCGGCGCGGATGGCCGCAAACGCGCCCGCGCACAACACCAAATCGCCCAGCGCCCCAAGTTTGATGACCAGAATACGTTCTTTCATGGCGTCGCCCTTCTCACCACCTCATCATACACCGCCAGCGTTTTGGCGATCATCAGTGCGTCCGTAAAGTGCGCGGCCACATGGGCGCGGCCAGCCTTACCCATTGCAGCAGCGGCCTCATCCGGCATGGCCAACGCCTTCACCATCGCGCTGGCCCACGCATCAACATCGTCGGGCGCAACCAGCCAGCCCGTCTGACCTTCTACGATCGTGTCCTTCATCCCGCCAAGGGCACTGGCAATCACAGGCACGCCAGCCGCCATCGCCTCCACCGGCACGCGGCCAAAGCCTTCAGGAACCGCAGAAGGCTGCAAGACAAGCCGCGCAAGGCCATAGGCCGCCGCCATGTCACGGCACGCGCCGACAAGGCGCACGACATCGTCCAGCTCTTCCTCTTGAATTAACGAGAGAAGCCGTTGCGTGTAACCCTGCCGTCCCTGATCATCGCCGACGAACAAAACAGGCGGCAACGCCTGCCCCTGCCGCCGTAAAAGCGCAGCGGCACGGATCACCGTCTCATGCCCCTTAATGGACGATAGCCGCGCTGGCAAAAGGATGGCTTTTACCGAAGCCCCCAAGCTCCACGCCGCCCGCAAGGCCACCACGCGATCCGCCCCCACCGCGTGCGAAGAAAAAGCCTGAACATCCACGCCGCGATCAATCACGCGCAAACGATCATCGCCCACGCCGTAATGCTGCCGCACATGCGCCGCGATAAAAGGCGAGATCGCAATCACGCGATCCGCCGCCGCCATCACGCTGTTATACGCACGTTTGATGGCGCTTGAAAACTTATACGCCGCATGAAACGTCGTCACAAAAGGGCATCCTGTTAGACGGCAAGCCATCTTGGCGCTCCATGCAGGGGCGCGGGATCGCGCATGAACAATCCCGACATTCTCGCGCCGGATCAATGCGGCCAGCCAATAAGCATTGCGGATAATCCGCACCGGATTCTTCGTCGCGACATCAGCCTTGATAAAAACCGCGCCAACCTCCTCCGCCGTTTTTTCGCGCCAGCCGCCTGTGGATACGATGATGGCGCGGTCGCCGCGCTTGACCAGTGCCGCCGCAATATCGACGCAGGCTTGCTCTGCCCCGCCCGATCCCAAGGCCGGAATAATCTGCAAAACGGTTAGGGGCATGGAGGCTCCCTATCCGGAAAGGCAACGCGCCAAACCGTCTCGGCGGCTTTGGCCGAAGGCGTGAACGCCCAGCGCCCCAGCCACGCGCCGATAGAGGTCAAATCCGCCTTGGCCGCCGCGTGGTGCTTGGCATCGCCCATCACAGCCACAAGAGCAGCAGCCAGATTTTCAGGCGTACACTTCTCCTGCAAGAACTCTGGCATCACGGCACGATCTTGCATAATGTTCACAAGCGTGGCGAACCGCGCCTTGATAAAGGGACGATAAAGCGCCGCCGTTAGCCGTCCAATCTTGTACGCGATCACGGTCGGCAGCGCCGCTAAGGCCAGCTCAACCGACACCGTGCCAGAGCACGCCAGCGCGGCGCGACAGGCCGCATAGGCATCATATTTAGCGTCATCCCCACGCACGATATGAACGCGCACAGGCCATGCCGCCGTTTCCTTTTCGATCAAGGGCGCGACGGATTCCACAACCGGCAAGACAACTTCTATCTTTGGGAACCGCTCGCGCAACTGACGCACCGTCTCACGAAACACGGGTAAAAGACGGCTCACCTCGCCCACACGGCTTCCGGGCAGAACGCATAAAAGCGGCACATCAGGCGCGATGCCAACCTTTTGACGAAACCGCACGCCATCGCCCCGCCCTGCGCCGCTTTCCACCAACGGATGCCCGACAAAAGTGCAAGGCAAGCCCTCACGCGTGAAATAGGGCGGCTCAAACGGCAACAGCGCGAGCAGATGATCCAAAAACCGCGCAATTTTCTTCGCTCGCCCTGCCCGCCACGCCCACACGGTCGGCGCAACATAGTGGATGAGCGGAATGCCAGCGCCCTTCAGAGCCTTGGCGATGCGAAAGGAAAAATCGGGCGAGTCAATCGTCACCAGCGCAGCAGGCCGCGTCGCCCGCACAGCTTCCTTCGTTTCCCGCAAGCGGCGCAGCAACAACGGCACATGACGGATCAGCTCAAACAAGCCCATATGCGCCAGATCGGCTTGAGGAAACAGCAGCTCAATCCCCTCGGCCACCATGCGAGGCCCCCCAACGCCAGCAAAGCGCACGCGCCCGCCCGTTTTCTTTTTAAGCCCGCGCATCAAATCCGCGCCCAAATAATCGCCCGACGCTTCCCCCGCGACAAGGAAGAACAGCGGCAAATTGTTTTTTTCGGCCTCAACCATTCTCCGCACCGCGTGACGGCAGTCCCACGATAAAGACCCCCAGCATGTCGGCGGCCTCAATCGTTTTCTCGCGCTCAAGGATCAGGCTACGGCCCGCCTCCACCGCAAGGCCAGCCAGCCCCGCCGCATGAACATGGCGCACGGTATCGATCCCAATCGTTGGCAGGTCAAAGCGATTGTCCTGCTGCGGCTTGGCCATTTTAACAAGCACGCCGCCGCCGCCATCGCGCCGAACGCCCAGTGAACGCTCGATCAGCGCGTCCGTTCCTTCCACCGCCTCAACGCCCAACACAATCCCTTGCTGCACGATCACGGTCTGTCCCACGTCAAGGCGGCCTAGCGTGCTGGCAACCTCAACCGCACGACGCATATCCTCTTGAGCCAAGTCATCAGGCTCGGCCTTCGTCAACGTCCCTTCGGGCGCGAGCAAAGCGGCAAAGACCTCCGCCACGCCAACAAGGCGCACGCCGCATTCGTCCTCTAAAGCCTTGCCCACGCCGCGCAAAAGCCCATCATCGCCCAAAGCGTTCATGCCGATTTTGGTCAGGATTTTTAAAGTCAGCCAATCGGGTTTCAGTTCAGCGACCGAGGGACGGCGCACGCGCCCCAGCATAATAATTTCTTCAATCTTCTCGCGTGCGCACAGCTCTTTCAACCGCGCAAACGCGCCCAAAGGCAGGGTCTCGTGCGGCACACTATCATCCACTAAATCAGGATCAGCATGGCCTTCAAGGCACACGACGAAAAAAGGCCGATCCAACGCCTGACACGCGGCGATCAGCTGGCGCGGCGCAAAGCCGCCACCGGCTAGAATCCCAAGTTTGGGGGCGCTGGTCATGGCCTTGCCTACTCCTCATGTTCAGGCTGGCACAGCGCCCGCGAGGTGCGCGAGCGTATAAAGTCAACCATGCCCTCCACAAGCGAGCGGCTGCCATAATGCTCGGCCACATCTTCAAGCCTTTCGGCCATCGTGCCTTCCTTGGAAAAGAGCATACGATACGCGCTGCGCAGCGCATGAATATCCTCGCGCGAGAAGCCGCGACGCTCTAGGCCCACGATGTTTAACCCCGCCAGATAGGCGCGGTCGCCCTTCACCATGCCATAAGGAATGACATCGCTCTCCACGCCTGACATGCCACCAATCATGGCATGAGCACCAATCCGCACAAACTGATGCACGGCGGAAAGGCCGCCAATTACGGCAAAATCGCCGACATGCACATGCCCTGCAAGGGTCGCGTTATTCGCCATCACCACGTTGTTGCCCACTTGGCAATCATGCGCGACGTGAACGCCCACCATGAAAAGACCATTGTCGCCAACCTTTGTGACCATGCCGCCGCCCTCGGTTCCGGGATTCATCGTCACATATTCGCGGATCTGGTTATTCGCGCCGATCTCCAGCATCGAAGGCTCCCCATGATACTTTAAATCCTGTGGGCGTTGCCCGATGGAAGCGAACGGATAAAGAACCGTCCCCGCCCCGATGGTTGTGCGCCCATCCACCACGACATGCGCGATCAACCGCACGCCATCGCCAAGGCGCACGTCCGGCCCAACGACGCAATAGGAACCAATGTCCACCCCCTCGCCCAGCTGAGTCGCAGGATCAATGATCGCCGTAGGGTGAATGTTATGCGCCATGAGAGGCCGTCCTGCCTTCGTCGGGGACGAGCATCGCTGTAAACGTGGCCTCGGCCACAAGGCCGTCATCCACAAACGCCTCGCCACGGAATTTCCAAACCGTGCCACGGTTGCGCTCTTTCTTCACCTTGATATGCAATTGATCTCCGGGCAAAACGGGCTTACGGAAACGGGCGTCTTCAACGCTCATAAAATAAACGACATGCGTGCCTGCATCCACGCCCTTAATTGAATCCACAACCAGCGTCGCGGCGGTCTGCGCCATCGCCTCGACAATCAGCACGCCGGGCATAATGGGGTGGCCGGGAAAATGCCCCTGAAAAAAAGGCTCATTCACCGAGACGTTCTTAACCCCTGTGCAGCTTTCGCCGCGCACAATATCGATGACCTTCTCGATCATCAAAAAAGGATACCGATGAGGAATCCTTTTCATAATGCCGTTCACATCGATTGACGTCATCTCTTGTTCAGCCATCTTCTTCTCCGTTTAAATTATAGGTACTTCTTTCAATTCAAGAGGTAGCGGGTAGGAAAAACAAACGAGATTCCCGCTTTGCCCTTTCACCCGCCGCAAGGGCGGCGAGACGCTTATTCTTTGTCCGCCGCAAGGGCGGCGAGACGAGGGTGCGGGAGTAACGAAACCTTTTCTCCCTACTTCTTCTTCGTTGCCTTGGACGCGGATGGGCGCTTGGCCGCCACAGGCTTCTCGCTCTCCCCCGCCGCTTCATCCGGCGCGATGGTGACGTCCACATGCGGCAAGGCCTTATCCAGCCGCACCAGAACCTCGTCCGTAATATCAACAGCCATATCGTTCCAGATGACCTGCTGCTTAACAAGGGCGAGCGTGATGCCCTTTTCCTTCGATACCTGCGAGACAATAGCGATCAAGTTTTTCCGCACCACATTCATCGAATCCGTCATGGCCTGATCCAAAGCCTTACGCCGCGCCTGCACATGACGCTCAACGGCCAAAAAGCGCTGCTGCAACTTTTGCTCTTGCTCGCTGTAAGCCTCGGTCTTGCTGACCTCGCCCATCTTGGCCAGCTTTTGTTCAGCCGCACGCAGGCCCGCCTCTTCCGCCGCAATTTCTGTCTGGAACTTCGAGCGCTGCGCTTCTAATTGCTGCTGCACGCTTTGGGCCGAACTGGCAGCCTGAAGCAACCGCTGCACATCGACAATCGCAATGCCGCCCGTTGCCCATACCTTCCCAACGGGCAGAAGAACCAGCAAGAAGGCCAACAGAAAAAGACGCCGCAGGTTCATCAGAACCTCGTGCCAAAGCTAAAGTGGATATGCTCCACCTTGTCATACGATTCCTTCAACACAGGCTCGGCGTAATCAAGCCGCACAAGGCCAAAGGGCGATTGCCACGAAACGCCGATGCCAACGCTTCCACGAATTTTTTGATCCGACATAAACAGCTCGCCCGCCAATGGCGTTTCGTCATTTTCCCCCAGAACGCCTGCGTCCGCGAACAAATGCCCCTTAAAGCCAAGATCCTCCGGCATAAACGTCGGGAACGTCATCTCCAGCGAACCGCGTATAAAGCTGTTGCTGCCAAGCGCATCATCCGCGCCATCCGTAAGATCGCGAGGCCCTATGCCAGCATAAGAAAAACCGCGTAGCGTATCGCCGCCAAGGAAGAAACGATCATTGATCCGCACATCCTGCCCAAAGCCTTCGATCACGCCAACTTCCGCGCTTGCGCCAAAAACAATGCGATCAAACGGCGAGTAATACTGAACGCCCGTCAACCGCGCACGAACATAGCGTTTATCGCCGCCTGCGCCCGCAAGGTCGGTCTTCAACTTCGTCATAAAACCTTCGGTCGGCGCCAGCCTGCTATCGCGCACGTCATAAGTCATCTCTTGCGAAACCATGGAGGTCAAGCTTTCCCCAACCTGATCGCGCACAAAACGAGACGCCGTTGACGAAACATCGCTAATCCTGTCCTTGCGCAATGTATAGCTCAGCGCTTGGCGCAGTTGTTCGGATAACGGATAGCCCATGCGCAACGTAAAGCCTGTGTTGGTTTCATTATACGCGCTTTGCTCTTGATCGTCGCTGCGTACATGGAAAACATCAATGCCAGCCGACAAATCACGGTCAAGGAAGTAAGGCTCCGTAAAGCTGAAATCAAACTGCTTGGTTGTCCCTGAAACAGTTGCCCCCAAACGAACATCCTGTCCACGCCCAAGAAAGTTGCGTTCACGAATGCTGAAATCGCCAAGAGGCCCATCGACAGACGAAAAGCCAGCCCCCATCGAAATCTCACCCGTTGACTTTTCCTTCACCTCAACCTTGATGTCTGAGCGATCGGGCTGAGCGCCTGCCGTCGGTGTGACCTTAACCTCCTCAAAGAATCCCAGATCCTTGATTTTCTGCTCTGACCGCTTAATCTTTGACGTGCTAAACGGATCACCTTCAGCAACCTGCATTTCACGACGCACAACTTTATCCAGCGTTTGCGTGTTGCCTTCGACATCGATGCGGCCAATGTAAACGCGCTCCCCTGGCTTGATATGATACGTCAGGTTAACAAGCCGCGCCTCGGTTTTCTTGTCCGGCTCTGGCGCAATATCGACAAAAGCGTATTGTTTGTCACCAAGAGCCGCCGTCAATTTGGCAATGGTCTTTTCCGCCAAATCGGCATTGTACCAATCGCCCTCTTTCGTCAGGACAAGGTCATGCAACGTCTCGCCGTCCAGCCCTTTAATATCGCTTTTGATAGTGATCGCGCCGAACTTGTAACGAGGGCCTTCCTCCACCGTGAAGGTCAAAAAGAAATCCTCGCGATCGGGCGTCATTTCGGCCACCGCCGACACGACGCGGAAATCAACATAGCCTTCGTTCAAATAAAAGCGGCGCAAAAGCTCGCGATCATAATTGGTGCGGTCGGGATCATAAAAATCAGAGGACGAAAAGAATTTCCACCACGCGCTTTCTTGCGTGTTGATCGTTCCGCGCAAAGCGCTTTCGTCATAATGATCATTGCCCACGAACTTGATGCGGCGCACGCCCGTGTGCTTGCCCTCGGCAATTTCGAAAATCACATCGACGCGATTTTGATCCAGCTTGACAATCTTCGGATCAACCATCGCGGCAAAGCGGCCTTGACGGCGGTACAGCTCTAAAAGACGCGCAACGTCCTTTTGCACCTTAGGCAAGGTATAAACCAACCGAGGCTGAAGCTGCACTTCCTTTTCCAAATCTTCTTTCGAAATAGCATCGTTGCCCTCGAACGAGACGCGATTCACGATCGGATTTTCAACAAGCCGAAGGAGCAGCGCATCGCCCTCCATCGTCAATGTGACATCGGCAAAAAGCCCCGTGGCGTACAACGCCTTCAGCGAAGCGTCCATCTTTTCTTCGTCAGCGCGATCGCCTGCGGCCAACGTCAAATAGGAAAGCACCGTTTCTTTCTCAAGGCGCTGCGCGCCTTCAATTCGGATTTGGCTGATGATGGGCGCAGACGTATCCTCAGCCACCTGCTCCACCGCCATAACAGGCGCGGTGGCAAGGCTTTGCGCCAGCGCCCCCGCCGGAAAGGCCAAAAGCCCCACGACCGAAAGCGTTGAAAGAATCGTTGCGCTGAGAAGGCGAGGTTTGTTTTTCATGGCCACTCAAGAAATCAAATCACGAAGATAGGACACGACGCGCAAATGAACCAGATCGTTCCACGTCGCAAAAAGCATCAAGCTCAAAACAAGCGCCGCGCCAAAACGGGAGGCATACTCTTGAACCCGATCGCTGAGCGGACGTCCCCGCAGCGCCTCGATGCCATAGAATACCAGATGCCCCCCATCAAGCAAGGGGATCGGGAAGAGATTAATAAGCCCCAAATTGACCGAGATCACAACGATAAACCAAAAAAGCGCAAAAACGCCGTCTTGAGCGACTTTTCCAGACATTTCCGCAATGCGCAAGGGCCCTCCCAGTTCCTCAGCGCCACGCACGCCGATGATCATTTGCCCCACGCCTTGAAGGGTTCCGGCGGTAATGTTCCAAATTTCAACGACCGATTCCCGAATCGCCGCAACAGGGCTGAGCTCACGAAAAGCGTTTTCCGTTGACACAATGCCAAGGCGGCCTTGTTTATGCTCCATGCCCAACCGGTCAGTCGTGGTCAAAACCTCTGGCGTCGCCATCACGTCCATCGTCTTGCCATCACGCTCCAATACGATACGCATCGGCGTGCCAGCGTTTAAGGAAACCGTGCGGCGAATATCCTCAAAACTGTTCATCGTCACAGCATCAAGGGACACGACCTTATCGTTGGGCATGATCCCGACCTTGTCCGCCACGCTTCCCTCAACGACCGTGGCCACCGTCGTCGCGGTATAGGGCTGGCCGTTCACCAAGAACAACCCCGCCAAAACCACCACGGCGAAAAGATAATTCGAAGCCGGCCCCGCCGCCACAATGGCAAAGCGCTTACGCACAGGCTGCGAGAAAAACGCGATTTTCTTATCCGCCACGCTCATCTGCGCGGCCTCTTCCGAAGGGCCAAAGCTGGAAGGATCGGCATCGCCGAACATCTTGACGTAGCCGCCGAGCGGCAAGCACGCGATGCGCCAGCGCGTGCCATGCTTGTCATGCCAGCCAAAAATCTCAGGGCCAAAGCCAATCGAAAAAGCCTCAATCTTCACGCCGCATCGCCGCGCCACCCAAAAGTGGCCGAACTCATGCACGAACACGACAACGCTGAGTACAATCAAAAAAGGAATGATCGTGTGCGCTGCCGAAAGAACCGCCGCTAACATAGTATCCATCGTTTTCTTTCCTTGTGTTTCTTAGAGCCAATAGTGCCAAAAGCGCGATGGTATCCCCTCCCCCTCGCGGGGAGGGTTAGGGAGGGGGCCATCCGTTATTGCCGTGCTTGTTTTTCTTGGATAACCTTTTCCGTTTGATTCAAGATTGTTTCAACAACTCCAAAAACATTGTCAACAACCTCTTGGTTGCTGAATCTCAAAACTTCATAGCCATCACTTTTCAACTTCGCATCACGCACTCGATCATATCCTTGCCATCCATCGTGAGAATCTCCATCAACTTCAACCAAAACTTTCGCCGCCATGCAGGCAAAGTCAGCGATATAAGGGTGTAGAGGTTGTTGCCGTCTAAACTTTAAACCGCGAACCGACGCTTGCTCTGATAAAACACGCCACAGCTTACGCTCAATCCCCGATGCTTCGTTCCGTAACTTGCGAGAACGTTCGTAATCTCTGTCGGTATTCTCGTGTTGAATCATGCGCATGCTAATTGCCGTCGTTTCTTTCTGATGGCCCCCCTCCTTGGCCCTCCCCGCGAGGGGGAGGGGACACTCTTTGTTCCTTCCGAAAAACGCGTCCTTCTCCTACCTCCTCCCGTCCACGCGCTCCCCCGCAAACCGGCGCGCCGCTTCATCGGCTTGCGCCAAAACATCCAAGTCCGTCAAAGCCGCCGCGCCGACATGGGCCAGCGTTTCTTCGATAATCGCGGCAATATCCAAAAAGCCGATATGGCCGTCAAGGAACGCCTGCACCGCAACCTCATTCGCCGCGTTCAACACGGCGGGAGCCGTTCCACCCATCGCCATCGCCTCACGCCCCAGACGAAGCGTCGGAAACTTGACAGGATCGGGCGCCTCGAACGTCAAGGAGCCAATCTTGGCCAAGTCCAGCTTGGCGGCGGGCGTCTCCATCCGCTCTGGCCACGCAAGGCAATAGCCGATAGGGATCCGCATATCGGGCGTGCCCAACTGCGCGAGGGTGGAGCCATCTTTATAAGCCACCATCGAATGAATGACGGACTGCGGATGCATCAGAACTTCAATCTTCTCGGACGGCATTTGAAACAGAAAGGCCGCCTCAATCACTTCCAAAGCCTTATTCATCAGCGAGGCGCTATCGATAGAAATCTTCGCGCCCATGTTCCACACAGGATGCTTGCCCGCTTGTTCTGGCGTGACGACCGCCATTTGCTCACGCGTCAGCGTCCTGAAAGGCCCGCCCGATGCCGTGATGATAAGGTGCGAGATTCCCTCGCGATGCTTTTCATCAAAGACCTGATAAATCGCGTTATGCTCGCTGTCCACGGGCAAAAGTGTGCAGTTGTGCTTGACCACCAAATCCATCATCAAAGGCCCCGCGCAGACCAGCGTTTCCTTATTCGCAAAGGCCAGCTTCGCGCCGCGCTTGGCCGCCGCGATGGTGGAGGGCAACCCCGCCGCGCCAACAATCGCGGCCATGACCCAATCGCTCTCGCGCTGCGCCGCCTCAACAACTGCCGCAGCACCAGCGGCAACCTCAACCTTCAGTCCCGCAACAGCCTCTTTCATCTCGCCGTATTGGGACTCGTCCGCAATAACGACCAACTCTGGCCTTAGCGCATACGCTTGCTCCGCCAGCCTTTGAACATTGCGGTGCGCGGTCAGCGCGACAACCTGATACGTCTCTGGCTCTCTTGCAATCAAATCAATCGTCTGCGTGCCCACCGATCCCGTTGATCCCAAAATCGCAACGCGTCTTTTCTCAGCCATAACGAACTCTCTCCTTAAACCTCAATCCCCGAAACTGAACGCGGCCAAAGCCAGCGCCGCAAAAAGCAACCCATCGATCCGATCCAACAGCCCTCCATGCCCAGGGATCAGCGAGCCGCTATCCTTCGCGCCAGCGCGTCTTTTGACCCACGACTCAAAGAAATCCCCCGCCTGCGCGATCACGGCCAAAGCAGGGGCGACAAGAACGCCACTCCAATTCAGCGCAAGGCCGAATCCATACAGCGTAACGTAACCCAAAACCGTCGCCAAAGCCATGCCGCCGATAAGACCCGCCCAAGTCTTTTTAGGACTGATATACGGCAAAAGTTTGGGGCCGCCAATAAGCCGTCCAGCAAGGTAGCCGCCGCTATCCATCCCCCACACAACAACCAGCAAATAAACAACGGAAGCAAGGCCATAAGAGCCGTCGTTACGCAAAAGGATAAGGGATAAACCGCTCAGCGCCAGATAAGGAACGCCCGCCGCAACCCACAGACTGTCACGCGTGATGCGAGGCGCAAAGGCATCCCCCTCGCCATCATAGAAGGCCAGAACCACGGCCACACCAACCGACAAAGCAGCGGCCAGCCCTGAATCAATCAAGCCCGCGACAAGGAACACAAACGCCAACGCGGCAAAAACAACCGCCTTGCCCCGCAAGGTCAAACGCGGCGCGGTCAGCCCCAGCCATTCCCCCAAAGCAACAGCCATGGCCGCCAACACCACAAGGGCAAAAACCCATCCGCCAAGCCAAACAGCGCCCAGCGCAAGGGGTGCCAGCACCAGCGCGGACACAACCCGCGCCCGCAAATTGGCATTCAAAAACCCAGAAAGGTTATCAGAAAGTTTGGTGGAAAAATTCTCTATCATTTCATTCTCTCCCTTTCGCTTCTGAATCGTTGTAGCCGCACTCTCCTATTCCGTCACCCCTCTTCTTTCTTTCGTCATCCCGCACGAAGTCCCGCATAAAGCGTCGCGAAGATGCGGGACCCAGCCTGCCTTGCCGAAGCTGCGACGCAGCGTAGGCAGGTTGAAAGCTTTTTCCTTTTTCACAAAACCGCAGCATCATCCCCAGTCCACTGGGTCCCGCATCACGCGTCTGACGCTGCCGCGTCATCCGCTGTGCGGGATGACGGTATGGGAAAAATATTAAGCATCCCCTTTCCCTGAACCCTGAACCCTACCCCCCGCTTGTCATCCGCACCAAACGCTCCAACTTCTCCTTGGCCGCGCCGGAATCGATGGACTCGGCGGCCAGCGCCACGCCACTTTGGATATCTCCAGCCTTCTGCGCAATCACCAATGCCGCGCCAGCGTTCATCAGGACAATAGCACGGTAAGCGCCTCTTTCTCCCTCCAACAAACGGCGGATTGCGGCAGCATTAGCCTTGGCATCGCCGCCTTGAATCTCGCTCAGGCTTGCCAAGGCCACCCCCGCCTCACGCGGCGAGAGATCAAACGTGCGAAAAGCCCCATCCTCCACAGCCGTCACATGCGTCAGCCCCGTGATCGATATTTCATCCAGACCATCCGCGCCATGCGTGATCCACACCCTCTCGCTGCCCAGCGCCGCAAGGGTCTGCGCCATGGGAAGACTCCACGCCTGATTAAACACGCCAATCAAATGGCGGCGCACACGCGCAGGGTTGGTCAAAGGCCCCAGCAGGTTAAAAATCGTGCGCACGCCCAGCTTGCGCCGAACTGGCGCGACATGGCTCATCGCCGGATGATGGCGCGGCGCATAAAGAAAAACGAGGCCGATTTCATGCAACGCTTTTTCCAAAACCTCCCACGGCGGATCCATCTGGACGCCCAGCTCGCCCAGCACATCGGAGGAACCAGACTGGCTGCTGGCAGCGCGGTTGCCATGCTTGGCCACCACCACACCTGCGCCAGCCACAACCAAAGCAGCGGCGGTTGAGACGTTCAACGTCCCATGCCCATCACCGCCCGTTCCCACGATATCCATCGCGCCTTCGGGCGCGGCGATGGCCTTCATATGAGCGCGCATTGAGGCCACCGCGCCTTGGATTTCCGAAACGGCCTCGCCCTTATTTTGCAAGGCAACCAGCAAGGCGGCTATGTCGCTTTCCGCCACGTCGCCAGAAAAAATGGCGTCAAAAACCGCCCGCGCCGCCTCAGGCGTTAGGTCACGACCAGACGTGATGTGTGAAAGGGCAGTGGCAAGGGTCATGGTTCACTTCTTTGTGTCATATGTATTTTACACACCCCCTATCGTCATCCCCGCGAAGACGGGGATCCAGCTGCGCGGCGTCTGCCGCGCACATGAGTCAAAAAGAGGAAAGAAACACACTGTTTTTGACTCATACGCTCGCTATCGCTCGCAGCTGGATTCCCG
>DYNT01000167.1 GCA_020720905.1 Micavibrio aeruginosavorus | reverse complement strand
CCAGCGGGAAACGTGATGAAGGGCGTTGTTAACGGCGTTCCTGATTGCGTGGCTGGTGGCGGTGGCGGTGGCGGATTGTATAGAATTAAAGCGAATTGCGCTGGAGGTGCTCCACTGAAAACTTGTCTTTCAACTATCATTTGCATTACCCCCAATCCACTCACTGGAGGATGTTCTTGTCCTAAGGAATTCGTTGCGAGAGGATCTTGGGTGGGGGGCCTTGCGCCTGGGGTTTCTGAGTTTCATTGTGTTTATTGCGGCGGCCCTTGTCCATAAAACAGGTTTGCAATGGTCTGACTTTATGGGATTCCTCGCCCATTTTCCATCACGTCTCGGCATAGGCCTTAATATGGCGGCGGACGCGCTCGCGCACAGGTTCGCCGCCAGAGGGAAACACAAAATTCTTGCCCGTGATTGCTTCATAAAGGCTGATATACCGCGCCGAAAAATCAACCAGCGTCTCATCGGGGATTTCTGGAATGGCTTCGTTATAAGGATCACAACGCTCGGCAATCCATAGGCGCAGAAACTCCTTATCAAGGTTTTCTGGTTCCTCGCCCGCCGCATGGCGTTCTTCATAAGTCGCCGCCCTCCAATAGCGGCTGCTGTCGGGCGTGTGGATTTCATCCGCGATGGTCAGGCGGCCTTGCGCGTCATAGCCAAACTCATACTTCGTATCGACAAGGATCAGACCATGCTTGGCAGCAATTTCACGCCCCCGCGCAAAGAGCGCCAGCGAAGCCTTTTCGATTTCCTGCCACTGCATCGGTGTAAGGATCTTCTGTTCTAAAATTTCCTCTGGCGTTATGGGCACGTCATGCTCGCCCATAAGGCCTTTGGTTGTGGGCGTCAAAATCGTGGCAGGGAGCTTGTCATTTTTCTTCATGCCATCGGGCAGCGCCACGCCATAAGGCTTGCGATTGCCGACATGGTACATCGACCAAATCGCGGTAGAGGTTGAGCCTGTCAGATAATCGCGCACGACAATTTCAACGGGCAGCATCTCTAACTTACGCGCCACAACGACATTAGGATCGGGATATTCGATAACATGATTAGGAACAATATCTGCCGTTGCTTCAAACCAAAACCGCGCCGCTGAGGTCAATACCTGTCCCTTGAAAGGAACAGCGCCCAACACTTGATCAAACGCGCTTTGACGATCCGTCGTGATCATCAAGCGGCGGTGATCCGATAAATCATAGTGATCGCGCACCTTGCCCCGCCCAAAGTTGGGGAGCTCTGGAAACTCGGCATCCACCAAAACATCATGAAGATGGGCGCGGATAACATTGTGAATCGTTGTTTGATCGGTCATGTGGTTTGCTCGTAAAATATATCAAAAGAAGGGCAGTTAGAGCGGTTATAATAACCGCCCTCCCCTTGCGGGAGGGCACGAAATTTCTGAGCCCACAGGGATCAGAAATTTCGGGGAGGGGTCAATAGCAATCGACTTCGTTTAACCCCTCCCCGAAAACACTTTCGTGTTTTCGACCCTCCCGCAAGGGGAGGGTGATTTTATCGCTTTATCTTTCTTTCTCCTCTTTCTAATCCGTTTGTTGCGTGCGCCACTTGTCGCAATAACGGTTGGTGATGGGGTAACGCCTATCCTTGGAAAGATGGCGACGCGTGACCTTAGGCCCTGGAGGCATTTGGCGGCGCTTATATTCGGCTTTATCCAGCATGGTATAAACGCGGCGCACCATGGCGGGGTCATGCCCCATCATGGTTGTCTCAGCCACCGCCATATCTTGTTCGATCAAGCAGCGCAAAATATCATCCAGCGTTGCATAAGGCGGCAGGGTGTCTTGATCTTTTTGTTGGTGGCGCAGCTCTGCTGATGGCGCTTTGGTCATCACCCGCGCAGGGATCAGGGATCCATCGCCCCCCAAAGCGCCAGCAGGCTTGGTGGTGTTGCGCCAGCGTGCCAGCTTATACACTTCGGTTTTATAAACATCTTTCAAGGGCGCATAACCGCCGCAGGTATCGCCATAAAGCGTCGTATAGCCAACGGCAATCTCTGACTTATTGCCCGTTGCCAAAACCATAGAGCCGCTTTTGTTGGACAGAGCCATCAACAGCGTGCCGCGCAGGCGGGCTTGAATGTTTTCTTCGGTAACGTCGGGTTTGCATCCCGCGAATTGTTCGACCAGCAAATGATCGAAAACGGTCATCGCCTCTTGAATGGGAATAGTATCCAAACGGCAGCCCAACGCAGAGGCTACGGCAGCGGCATCCTCAATCGACTCTTTTGAGGTATAGGGCGAGGGCATCATCACGGCACGCACATTGCCAGCACCCAGCGCATCAACGGCCAGCATGGCTGTTAAAGCGCTGTCCACACCTCC
>DYNT01000018.1 GCA_020720905.1 Micavibrio aeruginosavorus | reverse complement strand
CTTCCGTGAAAGTTTGCGCGATATCGAAGTTTGTTTGCGCGCGCACGCCACCAAATGGCTTGCGTCGGCAAAGGGACAATATGCTCTTTGCGCTTTTTCATGCGTTTGGCTGGAATGCGCCAAATAGCGGCATCAAGATCAAGTTCATCCCAGCGCACCCCCATAGCCTCATTCGGGCGACTGAGGGTGAGCCACATAAACTTAAAGGCGGAAACAATTTGAAAGTTGCGTTCATATCCGGCTAGGTCGCGCATGAACTCGCCAATCTCATCTGGGGGCATGGGGCGTTTGTGCTGGGTTTTGTTTGAGGGGAGGGCGCGTCGAACGGGATAAACCGGGTCAGCCTCAACCATAAGATTGGCAATGGCAAACTCAAAAATGGCAGACATAGTGCGTTTGGCTTCGTCCTTGACGGATGCCCCATTGTTTTTGTCGGCTTTTTTGAGAATATCGAGAATGTGTAGCGAGGTAACTTGTCGGATGGGCAGTGCGCCAATACTGGGAAAGACGACCCGTTCCAGCATGTTAAGCCGCCGTTTCTTTGTGATCTCTTCCCAGTCTCGCAAGGTGATCCACTTGCGCCCTACGGCCTCAAAGGTATTGGCGAACTCGTTTTCTCACTTGATCCGGTCAAGTTGGCGATTATGCGCCGGGTTGATCCCTTGTTTGACCATAGCTCTTGCCCGGTCGCGTTCTTTGCGTGCCTCAGCTGAGGTGAAGCGTCCACCATTGCGCCTGATTTGGGCTTCTTCTTCGGCCTCTTTTCCAGTGACATAGGCATACTCGCCAATAGCGAACATGCTCTCTTTACGCTTCCCCTCATGGGAAAGCTCGAAGCGATACCGCCAAGCCTTTATCCCGTTGGGCTTGATCTCCAAATAAAGGCCTCTGCTGTCTGCCAACCTATAGGGCTTCTCTGACGATTTTGCATTTCTGCACTGGGTTTCTGTAAGCATCCCGCTACCTCTCGCTGTTATACTCGGTATTTAAACTGGGAAACTTCAAGCTATACCCGGTAGCATACCCGGTTTATTCTGAGGTGGCAAGAGTGGTAATGAGTCCCTGTGGAGCAATAACCTATTTATAATAAACAGAGTTTACCTGTTATGATCCGTCCTGAAATGCCATGAAATAACGACGGTGGTTTAGACGTTAAATCTGAAGTGGAAGATATCGCCATCGTGGACGATATACTCTTTACCTTCTTGGCGGAGTTTGCCAGCTTCGCGCGCGCCTGCTTCGCCGCCGAACGCCACAAAGGAATCATAGTCGATGGTTTCGGCCTTGATAAAACCACGCTCAAAATCCGTGTGGATCACGCCCGCCGCGTTGGGGGCGGTGGAGCCTCGGCGTACCGTCCACGCCCGCGCTTCCTTGGGTCCCACGGTAAAGAACGTCAGCAGGTCTAGGCTTTGATAGCCTGCGCGAATAATTTTATTCAGGCCCGCTTCATCAAGACCCAGAGCATCCAGAAACTCTTTTTTGTCATCCTCGCTGGCAAGAACCGAAACTTCTGCTTCGATGGCGGCTGCGATCACGACGCTTTGCGTGCCTTCGGCTTTGGCCTTGGCAGCGACTTTTTCAGAAAGCGCGTTACCTGTGGCCGCATCGGATTCCGCCACGTTTGCAATATATAAAACGGGTTTGGCCGTGACCAGTTGCAAGCGTTTGAGGATAAGCGCCTGATCGGGCGGCAGCGTTTTGAACAAATCACGCGCAGGCTTGCCGTCTTGCAAGAGTTTAAGCGCAGGCTCCATCACCGCCAGTTGGTCTTTGGAATCCTGATCGCCGCTTTTGGCGAGTTTTTGGGCTTTATAGACGCGGTTTTCAAGGCTCTCCATATCCGCCAGCATCAATTCCGTCTCAACGGTTTCTGCGTCGCGGATGGGATCGATAGAGTTTTCAACGTGCGTGATGTCGCCATCTTCAAAACAGCGCAGAACGTGGATGATCGCGTCCACCTCGCGAATGTGGGCAAGAAATTTATTACCAAGGCCTTCGCCTTTGGCCGCGCCGCGCACAAGCCCCGCGATATCCACAAACTCCAATTGCGTCGGGATAATTTTGGCAGACCCTGCGATGGTGGCGAGCTTATCAAGGCGCGGATCTGGTACGCCGACGCGCCCGACGTTCGGCTCAATCGTGCAGAAAGGATAATTCGCTGCCTGCGCCGCCGCCGTGGCGGTGAGCGCGTTGAAAAGCGTTGACTTGCCGACATTCGGCAACCCGACAATACCGCAATTGAAACCCATGATTGATTCTGTGTCCTATAAGGCTGAAAAAGGGGGTTATAGAGGATGAAGAGGGGCTGGTCTAATCAAAAAAAAGCGCCATGCCCTTGTTTTAAGGCCATGACGCTTATTCTTGGTACGAAAAGGTTAGGGCTTATTGGCCGAACGTGACGAATGAGCCATTGCTGGAATAAAGGGGCGCATTCACGCCGCCAGCTTGGACAACATGACCCTCTTCGATAAAAGAGGTTGTTTCTTCCTGTTCAGGCGGAAAATAGCGATCTTTTATAATGGACTCTCTTTGCGCCGTTTGAGGGCTGTAGAAATAGTTGTGCTTGGGAGAGGAAGCCTTGGCCGCTTTCTTGCCGCTTTTCTTGCTGGCGTGTTTTGGGGCTGTCTTTTTTACGGCTTTTTTGGTGGCTTTTTGGTGCTTTTTATGCGCTTTTTTGACCTCTTTTTTGACTGTTTTTGTCGCTTTTGAGGAAACGGTCGGGGGCGTTTGAGCAACAGGCTCAGCCGCCTGTTCAATCACGGCAGGAGCCGCCGCTGGCTCTGGTGGCGTAAGAAGGCTTTCGCTTGTTTGAGCAAAAGAGGGAGGGATCATTAAAAAGGCCGTCATGGCGGCAAGTAAAAGTGCTCGCATTTGTTTTTCTCCGTGAATCGGAAAGGGTTGAGTGTCCCGTGAAGTCTATACCAGCATGGTTAAAAATCAAAAGGAAATAACGAAGGCGGGGTTGGGCTTTTATAACGCCTTGAATGCGACCGACAAGGTGGGGTAAGCTTCCCTAATGCTAACAGTTTATCGGAAATGTTCCCATGCCCTTCGTCCTTGCCCTCCGACGATATCGCAAAAGCAGGCCTATCGTTGTTTAATTTAATCCGTTGAGGGAGTGTCTTTTTCGTGTCCATTTTTAAAACTGTCCAAGCGTCTGTTGCCGATATTCTTGCCTCTTTGGTGGAGGAGGGCGCGTTGACGCTCACCGCGCCGCTGCCTGCCTTTGTGGTAGAGCCGCCGCGTGACCCCGCGCATGGCGATATGGCGACGAACGCCGCGATGACTCTCACCAAGCTGGCGGGCAAGCCGCCGCGTGCGATTGCTGCGTTGATCAAGCCCAAGCTGGAAGCTTTGCCAATGGTGGAGAGCGTGGCCATTGCAGGACACGGATTTATCAATCTGCGCCTGAAGCCAGAGGCATGGCAGGGCGAGGTCAAAGAGATTCTGACTGCTGGCCTTGCCTATGGCGACAGCAATCTGGGGCAAAAGCAAAAGGTGAATGTGGAGTTCGTCTCGGCCAACCCCACGGGACCCATGCACGCGGGGCATGTGCGCGGCGCTGTGCTTGGCGATACGCTGTGCCGCCTTTTGACCAAGGCGGGTTATGACGTGACGCGTGAGTACTATATGAACGATGCGGGCACGCAGATTGATGTACTCGCCAAAACAACGCATTTGCGCTATCGCGAGGTTTTAGGCGAGGACATCGGTGCGATCCCTGAAGGCTTTTATCCGGGGGAGTATCTGAAGGAAGTCGCGGCGGCGCTCGTCAAGCGTGATGGCGATAAGTGGCTTGGTCAACCTGAAGAGATATGGCTTGCGCCCGTAAGGCGCTTTGCTTGCGATTATATGATTGAGGCGATTAAGGAAGACTTGGCGCTGATCGGGATTAAGCACGATGTGTTCACGAATGAGCGCGTGATCGTTGAAGATGGCACTCTGGATAAGGTCTATAAGATTTTGGATGAAAAAGGCTTGATCTATGTTGGCACGCTGCCGCCGCCGCGTGGCAAGGAAATGGCGGATTGGGAACCTGTGCCCCTCACACTTTTCCGCTCTAGCCAATTTGGCGATGATGTGGATCGCCCACTTAAAAAGCGCGATGGGACGTGGGCGTATGTGATGCCCGATATGGCCTATCACTATGACAAAGTGCAGCGCGGCTTTCAGTACATGATCAACATTCTGGGAACGGATCATGGTGGTTATCTGGAGCGGTTGCGGCCTTGCGTGGCGGCCTTTTCGAATGGGACGGCGCGCCTTGAGGTGATCTTTAACAACATCGTCAAAATCTATAAGAATGGCGTGCCCGTTAAACTTTCTAAGCGTTCCGGCAACCTTATCACGCTGCGCGAAATGGTGGAGCAAGTCGGCGTCGGCGCGGTTCGTTTTTTCATGCTAACCCGCGCGCCGGATTCTGAATTAGAGTTTGACTTTGCCAAAGTCGTGGAGACGACACGCGACAATCCCGTGTTTTATGTGCAGTATGCGCATGCGCGGTGTTGCTCTGTCCTGCGCAATGCGGCGGCGATGATCCCTGACCTTGACGCCTCGGCGCAAGCGCTGGCGCGGCTTGATTTGTCGGCGCTTAAGGAACCAGAGGAAATCGCGCTGATCCGTGCCCTTGCGGGATGGCCGCGTGCGGTTGAGGCGGCGGCGATAGCGCAAGAGCCTCACCGCATCGCGTTTTTCCTGTTAGAGACGGCAGCGGCTTTTCATGGATTTTGGAATAAAGGCAACGACAATGCCGCGCTGCGCTTTATCATGACGGATCAACCCGACTTGACGCGCACCAAAATGGCGCTTGTCAAAGCGGTGCAAACGGTTTTAGCCAGTGGCCTTGCCGTGATGGGCTGCGAGGCTTTAGAGGAGATGAAGAATGACGAGACAATCACCGCCTGAATTGTTCGCGCAGCGTCCTGTGCGCTCGGATTATGCTCGCCGTAGCGAAGCCGCGCCGCTTATCACGCCGCGCCGTATTGTGCTGATCGCGGGGCTGCTGATCGTGGCCGTGATCGGGGGCGCTTTGATCAACGGGATGGGGTCGGATTCAACCGACGCGCCACAGGAAATCCCAACCATTCAGGCCAAAAGACCCATTAAAGAACGCCCTGAACAACCCGGTGGCATCGATATTCCGCATCAAGACGTAGCGGTGTTTCAGCAGCTTGATCAAAAAAGCGGCGCGCCATCGCCTTCCACAGGCGGGGCTGAACAACTTTTGCCGCCACCTGAAACGCCCGTTCCTGCGCCTGTCCCCGCCGCACCCCCTGCTGCGGTGCAGCAGGTTGAGGCCGCCCCCGCGCCGCCCCCTGCTTCGGAGGAGCTGCCACCCGCTGTGAGTGAAGCGGCCTTGCCAGAGCCAGCGCCTTCTGTTGCCGTCCCTGCGCCGGAAGAGCCAAAGAAAGAACTCGTTAAGAATGAAGAGGCCAAGCCTGTCGCCCTTAAGGAACCTGTTAAAAAAGAGGCTCAACCTCCTGTAAAAGTTAAGAACAAGCAAGAGGCCGCTGTAAAGGCTGAGGCTCCGGTGGCGCGGCTTCCAGCGGCGCTATTCACGACAGGGGAGGTTCCCTCAGCAGGAACGGCAGAGGATGATCCTAAGAAAGAGGCTGTAGCGATACCCGCGACAACGGCAGCGCCTATGGCAGGAAAAGGGGCAGCGGTGCAGTTGGCCTCTTTCCCTGATGAGGCAACGGCGCAGCGTGAGCTTCAAAAGTACCAGTCCAAATATGCCGGTGTTTTGGATGGCGCGTCTTTGCGTGTTGTGCGGGCGGATTTAGGCGCAAAAGGCGTTTACTATCGCCTTATCAGCAGCCCTGTGAGTGAGGCAAAAGCCAAAGCGATGTGCGCCACGTTAGCAAAACAAAAAGCCAGTTGTTTGGTGGTGAGATAGGCCAAAATTCCATTTGTCTTTTTCGTCAAATCCTTTAAAGTCTCTCTCACACAATAAAAACAACTATAAGTCTCGGAAAATAAAGGAATGTTGGCTCCAAAGCGTCAATCGGGATGGGTTTATACGGCAGCTTTATCATGGCGAGCCGTTGTTTATCGATTCTCTTATGCGCTTTTTTTAAGCCTTTCCTTGGGGCTTTTGGTTTTTGGCCAGGCGCAACCTGTTGTTATGCAAAGGGCTAGGGTTCAGATTATCGACACCATGGCCCCTGTGTTGGATGTTGTGGCGCGGCCTTTGGCCATGGTGGAGACGGTGACAGCCCGCCTGCAATCTTACCGCAGCCTTCTTGATGAAAATGCGCGTCTTCGCACTGAAAACGCAGGCCTTGTGCGTTGGCAAAACGCGGCGTTGGCTCTTGAAAGTGAGAATAAGGAATTGCGCGGCTTGCTCCATTATAAGGCTGAGCCTGCGTTGGCTTTTGTGACAGCGCGGGTGATTGCCGATACAGGCGGCGCGTTTGTGCGCTCATTGATTGTAACCGCAGGGCGGCAGGATGGCGTTCGTGAGGGCATGGCGGCCATGACAGGGGATGCCTTAGTCGGGCGCGTTATTGAAGTGGGGGAGTGGACCTCTCGCATTCTTTTGATTACTGATATGAACTCGCGCCTTCCTGTGGTTTTGATGGGGACGGGGGATCATGCTATTTTAGCGGGTCATAATACGGGGAAAACCCACCTTCTGTATTTACCCCAAGAAGCGGATGTTAAAGTTGGCACACGCGTGATGACATCGGGACATGGCGGTATTTTCCCGCCGAATGTTCCTGTTGGCATTGTTTCTCGTTTTGACCATGGTGAGTTTGAAGTGACACCGTTGGCCTCGATAGGGCGCATTAATCAGGTGCGCTTGATCGACTTTAATTTGACGGGCGGGGCGTTTAATCCCATGGCGGCCAAGATGTCGGCCTCTTTTTCTGCGCCTTAAATGAGTTCTTCTTTCCTTCAAAAAAGCGGACACTTTATTTGTCACGCGCTGCCCTTTGGCCTAACGATGATTTTTATCGGGGCAAGCGTTCTTGTCTTGCCTGTGCCTTACTTGGGCGGCATTGCGCCGATGCTGGGCCTTGTGGCTATTTATTATTGGGCGATTTATAGGCCGGATTTGCTGCGGCCGTTCCTTGTCTTTCTGTTGGGGCTTTTCAACGATCTGTTGCAGTTGCTTCCCATAGGGTTATCGGCGCTTCTTTTTCTTGCCCTTTATCAATTAGTGCTGAGCCAACGGCGTCTTTTTGTTGGGCAAGCGTTTCCTATTGTATGGATGGGGTTTGTTGTGGTGGCGTTGCTGGCGTCTGTGGCACAGTGGGCTGTTGTCTCTTGGGTGGGGGGGCAAGGGCTTTCTCTTCAGCCTGTTTTTCTTCAATTCCTGTTGACTGTTTTTCTTTTTCCTCTACCCGTTTGGATTCTTATCCTCCTTCAACGCGCT
Organism: Micavibrio aeruginosavorus; assembly: GCA_020720905.1. GTDB lineage: Bacteria > Pseudomonadota > Alphaproteobacteria > UBA9219 > UBA9219 > UBA8914. The sequence continues at coordinate 6,533 of DYNT01000018.1, read as the reverse complement.
TTTCTGACGCAGGAATAAAAAAGGCTTTTCATGAGCAGTCGTGAGACAGAAAAAACGCGTTTATTGACGCGGCGCGTCGTTCTTATTGGCGTCGCGCAGGTAGGCTTGTTTTCTCTTCTTTTAGGCCGTCTTTATTATCTGCAAATTCTTCAAAAAACAAAGTTTACGACGTTAGCCGAAGATAATCGCATTAGCCTAAGGCTTATTTCGCCGCCGCGAGGCCAGATTGTGGATCGATCAGGCACTTTGCTGGCTGTCAATCAAAAGAACTATCGGTTGGTTTTGTTGCCAGAGCAAGTGGCGAGCCTTCAAGAGCTTTTGGATAAAATTGCTCTTTTACTTGAGCTCACAGAAACGGATCGCAAGAAAATCGAACGTGATTTAAAAAACCTTGGCGGACTGAATGCCGTGATGGTGCGTGATAACCTGACATGGGATCAAGTTTCGTCTCTTTCTTTGAACGCTCCCGATCTTATGGGGACAGAGATTGAAGTGGGCGAGGTGCGAACTTATCCCTACACTATGCTGACGGCGCACGTTGCTGGCTATGTGGGGCCTGTTTCCCAAGCCGATAAAGATAGCGGGCGCTTAAAATTGACGATGCCAGGGTTTCGGATTGGTAAAAGCGGACTTGAGCGGCGCTATGATCCCCTGTTGCGGGGAGAACCCGGCGACGTGCAGATGGAGGTCAATGCGCGTGGCCGCGTTGAGCGCGAATTGGCGCGCAATGAGCCTGTTGCGGGTCAGGAGCTAAAGCTCACGATCGATATAGGCCTTCAACAAATCGTGCAAAAGCGATTGGAGCAAGAGCAAAGCGCGGCTGCTGTCGTCATGGATATTTATACGGGTGCTCTTTATGCGCTTGTGTCTCACCCCAGTTTTGATCCCAACCTTTTCACCTATGGCATCGGGCAAAAGGATTGGGATCGTTTGAATGATGATCCTTATCTGCCCTTGCTGAATAAGGTGTTGGATGGCGTTTATGCGCCGGGTTCAACCTTTAAAATTGTCACGGCGCTGGCAGGGCTGGAGGCAGGCCTCCTTAATCCCAAGGAAACCGTTTATTGTCCGGGGCACATGGATTTAGGCGATCACCGTTTCCATTGCTGGAAGCGTGGGGGGCATGGTTCCGTTGATTTCGTTCACGCGATGGCGGGATCCTGCGACACGTATTTCTATGACCTTGGCAAGCGCGTCGGCATTGATCGTCTTCACGCGATGGCCAAACGTCTTGGTCTTGGCGAAAAAACAAACATTGATTTTCCGCATGAGCGCTCTGGCCTTGTGCCCAGTCGCGCTTGGAAAATGGCGACGCGTGGCGTCAGTTGGCAGCAAGGGGAGACGCTGATCACGTCAATTGGGCAAGGCTATGTGTTGGCCTCTCCTATGCAGTTGGCTATCATGGTTGCGCGGATCGCTAATGGCGGTTATGCGGTAACGCCCCATATCGTTCAAAAAGAAACGCTGTCTCAATCAGAGAAGGTATGGCTTGGCTTTGAGCCCAAGAATCTGGCTATTTTAAAAGAGGCGTTATCAGCGGTGGTGAATCTTCCCATCGGTACGGCGCACAGCGCCCGCATCCAAGAAGAAGGCATGGAGATGGTCGGTAAAACCGGCACGGCACAGGTGCGGCGGATTAGTACGGCGGAACGCGCCGAGGGAGTCATGAGCAATGAAGCGCTTCCATGGAAAGAGCGTGATCACGCTTTGTTTGTTGCCTATGCTCCCCAAGGGAATCCCCGCTATGCCGTGGCGGTCGTCGTTGAACATGGTGGCAGCGGCGCACACACAACAGCCCCTATTGTCCGCGATATCCTTTTGGCATGCCAGAAAATCAACCCCGCTGGGACGAAAGCTCTCTAATGCCTTTTTTCATTGAGCCCCAATATGTTACCTTATGTAACAAAGCGTAATCACACTTGATTTTCTGTAGGCGGCCAAGTGGGGTACAACATCAACCATGTTAACAGCAAGATCATGGTTTTTTTGAATGTCTCTTTTTTCTTCTTCTGGTCTTTCTTCTGTGACCTCGCCTGCCGTGCAGGGGCTTATGGCCTCGGCTTGCGCGGGGACGGCGGCGGCACGTCAAAAAACAGTGCGCGGTGTGGCTCAATGCTCTGGTGTTGGCGTTCATTCTGGTGAGAAGGTAACCCTTCGTCTTTTACCCGCTGATCCCGATACAGGGATTGTTTTTGTTCGCACTGATTTAAAGAACGGCGCACGCTCTATCCGCGCTTTGTGGAACAACGTGATCGATACGCGCCTGTGCACCGTGATTGGTAACGATCATGGCGGCAAGGTTGCGACGGTTGAGCATTTGATGGCGGCGCTGAGCGCCGCTGGCATTGATAATGCCACCATTGAAGTGGATGGCCCCGAAGTTCCCGTGATGGATGGCAGCGCCGATGCCTTCGTTTTTTTGATCGAAATGGCAGGCGTTAAGGAACAAAACGCTTTGCGCCGCGAAATCGTGATTGTGAAGCCCGTTGAGTTTTCTGCTGGCGGTAAGCGCGTTTCATTAACGCCCGCTGAGGAAGCACAGTTCAGCGTTCAAATCGCTTTTGATAACGCGTTGATCGGCACGCAAGACCACAACCTGACACTCTCGCGCCATGCCTTTAAAACGCAAATCAGCCGTGCGCGCACCTTTGGTTTTCTGAAAGACGTTGAGGCGATGACCAAGGTTGGGTTGATGCGCGGCGGCTCGCTTGATAACGCCATCGTCATTGATGGCGACCGCGTCATGAACGAAGGGGGCTTGCGCTATGGCGATGAGTTTGTCCGTCATAAAACGCTAGACGCCGTGGGTGATCTCGCCTTGGCGGGGGTTCCTATCCGTGGCCATTACAGGGGGGTTCTGCCGGGGCATGCGATGAATAACGCGCTCCTGCGGGCTTTGTTTTCAGATTCCTCGGCTTGGGTGATGGAGACGGCTGACGAATCGGCTTTCGCTCCTGCCTGTTAAATCCTTCTTTGTCACGCAGAAAAAAAGGGCGCGTTAACCTAAAAGGTTCATTTTGGTTAACGCGACTAATGTCTATCTAATTGATATAGAACGATTTGTAATTTTATTGTGCGAAAGTTTTGTAATAATCACTAAAAAATGGTATACATAATAACGACAGAAGCAAAAGTTGAAGTTTCAGCGCTATTTAAGCATAGGGAGCCATCAAAACATGACCGAGAAGCTTGAGTTTAAAAAGGGTGATTTCGTTGTCTATCCAGCCCATGGTGTCGGGCGCGTTGAGGGGGTTGATACGTTTGATGTTGCGGGGGAAAGTGTCTCCCTTTACTCCATCATGTTTGAGCAAGACCGTATGCGTCTTAAGGTTCCTGTTGCCAAAGCCAAAACATCCGGTCTTCGCCGCCTTAGCTCTCGCGATCGCATTAAAGAGGCTCTTTCGACGCTTCAAGGCAAGTCCAAGGTTCGCCGCGTGATGTGGAGCCGTCGCGCCCAAGAATATGAATCAAAGATCAACTCTGGCGATCCCGTCTCTATCGCAGAAGTCGTGCGCGATTTGCATCGTGGCGTGGATCAACCCGAACATTCCTACAGCGAGCGCCAGATTTATCAAGCGGCGCTTGAGCGTTTATCGCGTGAGTTGGCCGCCGTTGAAAAGATCGATCAGATCAAGGCAACTGCTAAGCTTGAAGGCGTGTTGACCAAGGAAAAAGAAAAGAAGGCGGCTTAAGGCAGAGGTTGGAGTTTAGAGATCAGGGGGAGGGCAAAAGCTTTCCCCCTTTTTTTGCGCTATACTACGTCAACTTGAAAACCCGAAAACTTTTTGGCCGCGTTTGCTTGTTTCTCTTTGGTTTATGCGGTTTGGCGGGGAAAAATTTTTCGGGTTTTCAAGCGGACGGACTATATCGTCATTGCGAGCGACCGCAGGGAGCGCGGCAATCCATCACCTGAACTTTCCACCAAAGTCCCTGTTCGCCAATTCAGGCGATGGATCCCGCATTACGCGTCTGACGCTATCGCGTCATGCGCTGTGCGGGATGACGAGGGGGGCGTCGTTCGCTTTCTCCTTGATTGCCTTCGCGATGACGGGAATTATTTGATCGTCAGCACCACAGGTGTGTGGTCAGAGGCTTTTTCTTTGCCGCGAGGTTCGCGGTCAATGTCGCAGGCGATCAGGCGGTCGGTCATTTCAGGCGATAAGAAAAAATGATCGATCCTCAGGCCAAGGTCGCGTTGCCATGCACCGGCCTGATAATCCCAAAAGCTATAGGCCTGCGTTGTGGGATGCAGGGTGCGAAAGGCCTCGGTGATGCCAAGGTTCACAATAGCGCGATACGCGGCGCGGGTGCGCGGCTGAAAGAGGGCGTCGCCCTCCCAGCCTTTGGGATCATAGACGTCCAGTTCTTCAGGAATGACATTGAAATCGCCGCCAAGGACAAACGGCGTTTCGCTGGCAAGCAGCGCGGCGCAATGGGCCTTCAGTCGCGCCATCCATGCCAATTTGTAATCATACTTTTCCGTGCCAACGGGGTTGCCGTTGGGCAGGTAGAGAGAGGCAATCCTCACGCTCATCACCGTCGCCTCAATATACCGCGCCTGCGCGTCTGCTGGATCATCAGGCGAGAGAAGGGGCAGGGCGGTGAGCACATCCGTGGCGGGATGAAGAGAAAGCAACGCAACGCCGTTATAGCTTTTCTGCCCAACAACGTGGCACTGATAACCCATCGCCTCAAACTCAAAGCGCGGAAAGGCGGACGCCTCGCCCTTGATTTCCTGCAACAGCAAAACATCGGGATGCGCGGCCTCTAGCCAGCTGGTGATGTTCACCAGTCTCGCCCGAACCGAGTTCACATTCCATGTCGCAATGCGCATTTTCGTTCCCGTCAATTTTGTTGTATAGTCCGTCCGCTTGAAAACCCGAAAAATTTTTCCCCGCCAAACCGCATAAACCAAAGAGAAACAAGCAAACGCGGCCAAAAAGTTTTTGGGTTTTCAAGTTGACGTAGTATATTTGTGTCATCCCCGCCTTCGCGGGAATGACAAAGGTGGATAAGAAAGACTCTAGCCAAGTTCTTATTCTACCGCTAATCTGCGCTTATGACAAAATACATGCAAGATGGCAGCCGTGAGCTTGCCCCCTATGCCACCCGTGCGGAAGAGACTCGCGGGCGGCTGATCCCCGAAACGCCCAGCGAAACGCGCACCGAGTTTCAGCGCGATCGCGATCGGATTATCCATTCCGGCGCTTTTCGCAAGCTTCGCAATAAGACGCAGGTTTTTATTGAAAATGAGGGCGATTATTATCGCACGCGCCTGACCCACACGCTGGAAGTCGCGCAAATCGCCTGCGCGGCGGCAAGAACCTTGGGGTTTAATGAGGATCTGACGGATGCCATCGCGCTTTCTCATGATTTGGGGCACACGTGTTTTGGTCATGCGGGCGAATGGGCTTTGGCGGAGTTGATGAAGCCTTATGGTGGTTTTTCGCACAATGAGCAGACGTTCCGCGTTTTGACGCAGATGGAGCATCGCTATTTGGATTTTGATGGCCTTAACCTGACGTGGGAAACGCTGGAAGGCGTTGCCAAGCACAACGGCCCCTTGCTGGCCGATAAGACGGGGGAGGCTATTCCCACCACGATTGCCGATTTTAATAGTCTGTTTGATCTGGATTTGCATCACTTCGCAGGATCGGAATCGCAAATCGCTGCGGTCGCTGACGATATCGCCTATAACACACATGACATTGATGATGGCTATCGCGCTGGATTTTTCAGCTTTGATGAACTTAAGGCGCTGCCCCTTTTTGGGCCGATTTTAGAAGATATTAAACGGCACTATCCGATGGCTGAAAATGATCGCATTGTCCATGCGGTTGTTAGGCAGGTTATCGGCTCGATGATTACTGATATGCTGGATTCAACCCGCGCAACGATCTCGCGGCTTAAAATCTCATGCGCGGCGGATGTCCGTAGGGCTAAGGAGCCAACCATTTGCTTTAGCTTTGCGATGCAGCAGAATATGCGTGTTCTGCGTGATTTTCTGAAAAAGAGGATGTACGGCCACAGCCACGTGAACCGCGTCTGTGCCAAGGCTGAGAAGATCGTTCAGGATATGTTTGTGTTCCTGATGGAAAAGCCCGATTGCCTGCCGAATGAATGGTATGCTAAGGTGCGTGGGCGCGAGACCGAAGATGCCTTTAAGGCGCGCATCATCGCCGACTATATCGCAGGTATGACGGATCGCTTTGCGGTCAAAGAACATCGCCGCCTGTTTTCCACGGAAACGATGATTTGAGGCACTAGCTGTTTTTATGGTTAAAATCCGACACAAAAGGGGCTGTTGAGGGGCGTTTCCGATAATCGGTGTGAAAAGTACACTTAGAATGCCTCTCACAGCGCTTAGGATGAGCGTAGGTGCGTTATTTTGAATCCTAGGCCACCACCCTAGCCAAAATAATTATTAACGCATCCTAGAGCGATTTTCGGAGAAAACGCGAAGGCGTTCCAATCGGCCTATACCCCTTCCACTTCAAGAGTTGGTTTTTGAGAAACAGAAGCAAAAAGAAAAT
>DYNT01000166.1 GCA_020720905.1 Micavibrio aeruginosavorus | reverse complement strand
TGGCTCGCAGCCGCCCCGAACAAGAAATTGGTCCTGCCGCTCTTTCTTTATTAGGGCTAGGGGTTTTTGAGTCTGGCATGCTCAATTCAAACAGCGCACTCCCTCTTTCTTCCGCCTTGCTTTCCAAGAATCATCCATCAGAAATTTGCAAAACGGTATCCATCCCTCGCAAAGACTTTCTCTCACGCATTGGGTTAGGCCTTGATCAAAAGATAGCTTTACCGTCAAATGGAATCCTTTCTTTCCCTAGCAGCGATCCCTTGAAGAGGAGAGCCGTGTTTGAAGAAGGGCTCACCATAATAAAAGGCGAGATGGCCAAACAATCTCTCCGCACCCGTGCAAAAGGCCAAGCGCCAACGCCTTAAAGGACAGGGGCTGAGCCCTTTTCTAATGCGCCAATGCCCAGTTTTTGGCGTGGCCAGCCTCGGCCACCAAGGGCACGCGCAAGGTGAGCGTGGGCAGGGGCGCATCTTGCATCACGCGCTTGATCAGGGCGGCGCTGGCCTCCATCTCGGCCTCTGGCACTTCGAACACCAATTCATCATGCACCTGCAAAAGGAGCTTGGCGCTTAGCCTCGCATCCGCCAGCGCGGCGGGCATACGGATCATGGCGCGTTTCATGATGTCGGCGGCTGTTCCTTGTAATGGGGCGTTGATGGCTTGCCTCTCTGCGCCCGCCCGCCTTGCGCCGTTTTTGTCGTGAATAGCCTGAATATGCACGCGCCGCCCGAAAAGCGTTTCGACATAGCCGTGGATGTGGGCGAACTCCTTCGTCGCCTCCATCCAATCGCGCAGCTCATGGAAACGATCCATATAAGCGCGGATAAAGCCGCTGGCCTCGGACGGGGAGCAGCCCAATTGTTTAGCAAGGCCAAAGCCGCTGATGCCATAGATAATGCCAAAGTTGATGGCCTTGGCGCGGCGGCGGATTTCGGGAGTCATGGCGGCCATCGGCACGCCAAACACTTGGCTGGCCGTCAGCGCATGGATGTCCTGACCATCGGCAAAGGCGGCGATCAGCGCTTCGATCCCCGCCGCTTCGGCGGCAAGGCGCAATTCGATCTGCGAGTAATCGACCGAGAGAAGCTCGCACCCCTCGGCGGCAATAAAGGCAGCGCGGATGGCGCGACCCTCTTCGGTGCGGATGGGGATGTTCTGCAAATTGGGATCGGTGGAGGACAGCCGCCCCGTCGCCGCGCCGACCAGCGAGAACGAAGTATGCACGCGCCCCGTCTTGGGGCTGATTTGCTCCGGCAGCGCATCGGTATAGGTGGACTTCAGCTTGGACAGGCCGCGCCAGTCCAAGACCTTGACGGCAATCTCGCTTCCCCCTTCGGCCAACGGCTCCAGCACATCGTGGCTGGTGGAATACGCGCCCGTCTTACCTTTCGCGCCGCCTTGCAACCCCATCTCGCCAAACAACACATCGCCCAGTTGCTTGGGCGAACCGACGTTAAAGGCATGCCCAGCAAGGCCGTGGATTTCCTCTTCCAGCGCTTGCAGACGCAAGGCCAACTGGCCACTTTGCGTTTTTAAAACGGCGAGGTCAATCAAGATGCCCGCCTTTTCCATCGCCGCGACGACGGGGATCAGCGGCCTTTCAAGCCTTTCATAGACATTGACCAAATGCTCGGCCACCAAGCGGGGCTTTAACGTCAGCCACAAGCGCAAGGCATAGTCGGCATCTTCGGCGGCATAGGGGGTGGCTTTGTCCAGCGGCACGCGATCAAAGGTCACGCGGGCGCGTCCCGTTCCCGTCACCTCGTCAAAGGAAATCATTTTATGCTGGAAATATCGTAGTGCCAGCTCATCAAGGCCATGACCATGCAGCCCCGCGCCAAGGACATAGGACATCAGCATCGTGTCGTCATAAGGCGCAATGGTCAGTCCGTGTTGTCCCAACACCTGCGCATCGAACTTCAGGTTATGCGCGATCTTAATCACGGAAGGATCGACAAATAGCTCACGCAACGCATCCGCCAGTGCGGCGATCTTGATTTGCTGTGGCGCTTTGACAGGCTCAAACGCAAAGCCGCCTTCCTGCGCCGCCGCATCGGGATCAACGTGCGCGAGAGGGATATAGCACGCCTCGCCCTCCGCCACCGCCAACGACACACCAACCAACTTGGTGGTGGAGGGAAGCAGGGAATCCGTCTCGGTGTCCAGCGCGATAAAGCCTTGTTCTTTGGCGCACGCGATCCATGGCCGCAGCGCGGCCACGTCTTGGATAAGGGTATAGGTGGGGGGCTTTTCGTCATCGCGAGGGGGCGTTTGCCCCCGTGGCGATCCATCTCCTGTTGTATTGGAGGGGGGTGATGGTGGTTGGTTCAGGTGATGGCTCGCCGCGCTTCCCATGCCGCCGCTTTGCAGC
>DYNT01000165.1 GCA_020720905.1 Micavibrio aeruginosavorus | reverse complement strand
GAATCTTAGCATGGCGCAATTGGAAGAGCTTCGCATGCTCTCAAACGTCAACAATGAAAAAGACCAAATGTTGCAAGTCGTCTTGCTGGGGCAGCCAGAGCTGCTCGCGACGCTCAAGCGGGAGGAGCTGCGCCAGTTTGTGCAGCGTATTGCCGTTCATTGCCATTTGGATGCGTTAGAGCCTGCGGAAACGGCGGCCTATCTGCGCCATCGCCTTAGCGTTGTGGGCGGCTCGCCCGCTTTGTTTGACGACATTGCTTGCGCGGCGGTTCATTTCTTTACGGGTGGCGTGCCGCGCTTGATCAATCTTTTGTGCGATCAGGCGATGGTCTATGCGTTTTCTGAGGATAAGCCTGCTATCAGTGCCGAAACAGTGGCCGAGGTCGCGCAGGATCGTGGCCGCATGGGGCTCAGTGCCTTTCGCGCCCTGCCTGATACATGGCGGATGACCAACCTTATTGCGGCTATTGAGCCGTCTTTAACAGCCATCCGCGCTGCCCAGCCTAAGGTTTAAGCGCGCCTGTTGGTAAAATCTTAACCCTTTTTCCCTGAAATTAAAAAAAAGAGTCGCGCCCCCTTTCAAATGGGTGTAACGGAAGCGTCCTTGAAAAAATAATCATCAGCACGATGCCATCTCGGTATCATTGGAGGGACAACAGAAAGTGAACACGTCGATTGGTCAAAACCGTATTCCTTTTGGGAATAATGTCGTTATGATTGGTTGTGGCAGTATAGGCGGCGGCGTCTTGCCCCTCGTCCTGCGTCATTTAGATATCAAGCCGAGTCAAATCACGATTATCACGGCTGATGAACGAGGCCTTGAAGAAGCGGCTCTTTATGGGATTGAGCATATTATCTCTCCCCTGACTCGCGAAAATTATCGAACTATTCTTGAAAAATATCTGCATCAAGGCGACTTTCTGGTCAATCTTTCCGTTGATGTCTCCAGCGTGGCTTTGTTTGAGCTGTGTCAGGAAAAGGGCGTCCTTTATACCGATACATGCATTGAGCCATGGGCTGGTTTTTATACCGATCCCACGCTGTCGGTTTTGGACAGATCCAATTATGCTCTTCGTCAATCCGCCTTGACATTGGTTGACACGTATAAAAACGGCCCGACGGCGGTGTTGACCCATGGGGCGAATCCGGGGCTTGTCTCTCATTTTGTGAAGAAGGCGCTTTTGTTGATGGCCAAAGATGTTGGGCTGTCTGTTGTCAAGCCTCAATCGTGCGAACAGTGGGCAGCGCTGGCGCAAAGCTTGGGCATTAAGGCCATTCATATTGCCGAGCGCGATACGCAGGTTGCGCAAGCGCCTAAGGCGCGTGGAGAGTTTGTCAATACGTGGTCTATTGACGGTTTTTACAGCGAGGGTTGCCAGCCTGCCGAATTGGGCTGGGGCACGCATGAAAAAGAAATGCCTGCCGATGCCGCGCAGTGTCAGGCGGGGTCAACTCAAGCGATTTATCTGGATAGGCCGGGGCGCTTGACTCGCGTGAGAAGCTGGACGCCTTTAGAAGGGGCGTATTACGGTTTTCTTATCACGCATAACGAAAGCATTTCCCTTTCGGATTACTTTACGGTGTTTGATCAAGATGATCGCGTCGTTTACCGCCCGACGTGCCATTATGCTTATCATCCTTGCGATGATGCCATTTTATCTCTTCATGAGCTTAATGGCAAGAATGGCCAACTGCAGGGAAATCAGCGGCTGATGATGGATGAAATCACCTCAGGCATGGATGAACTGGGCGTCCTGTTGATGGGCAATCCGAAAGGCGTTTATTGGTATGGCTCGCGCTTGACAATTGAGGAATCGCGGGTTTTAGCGCCCTATAACAATGCGACGTCACTGCAAGTGACCAGCACGGTTCTTGCTGGCATTGTCTGGGCGTTGGCGAATCCGAACGCGGGAATCGTGGAGCCTGAAGACATGGACTTTGACCGTATTTTGGACATTGCGATGCCCTATCTTGGTGAGGTTGTCGGCGTGTGGAGCGACTGGACGCCTTTAAAGGATCGCAGCATCCTGTTTGATGAGGACGTGGATCTCAGTGATCCTTGGCAATTCAAAAACATGCGCGTTGAGTAAGGCGGAAGAGGTTTAAGCGTCCTTGGGCGTGTCCGTTTTGTCTTTAAGGCCTGTCAAAACCGTAAAAGGCTTGCGGACGGTTGAGGATTCTTCTGGGCTCTTCGCCTCGATGGAACCTAGCGTTGCGCCTTTTTTGCGAGGATAGGGCTCAAGCGCCAGCGCCAAATGCTGGGCAGCTAATTCCCCCAAATCGATCAGGCTGCCGATAAGGGGCTCTGGCGGATCGGCTTCGCCCAGATCGGCAAGGCCGCCCTCGTGATCCTCCTTAATCAGGTGTGGCGGGGCAAAAA
>DYNT01000164.1 GCA_020720905.1 Micavibrio aeruginosavorus | reverse complement strand
AAAAACACCGCCGCAGGGAGGTCACGTTCGGCTGCGGCGGCGGTAGTGCGGGGATTCCCGCCTGAATGACGATCAGAGATGATGTTGTTCTGGATTGAGCGTTTGTCCTTTTTTGCCCATACGAGGCTGTGAGGCGCTGGTAGAACCAAACGTTTGTGCAGCGCTTTTGAATCTTTTTGAAACAGGTGGTTCAAAAGAACCTCGTTTAATTTGAATCCTGCCATTGAATGGATTTGTCATCTTAACCCTCCCTTCCGGCGTGAAGCCGGAGAATTATCCATTAAAACCGACTATGCCCCCATCATAGCGCGAAAAGGTTAGGATAGGGTTGATCTTGGATAAAATACCGTCTTTCTTTTTTTGAGGATTTGTTTATCATGAGGGGGATAGGGATGGATTGGAAGGGGGCAGGGATGGATTGCGGCAAAGGTGTTTCTCGCCGTTTTATTCTAGCCCTTTCCTTTTAACGTCATCCCGTACGAAGCGATGCGTGAGCATCGCGTAGATACGGGCTCCAGCCTTCCTTGCCGAAGCTGCGACGCAGCGTAGGCAGGTTGAAAGCTGTTTTATTTTGTAAGCACCTATAAGTATCGTCCCCAGTCCTCTGGATCCCGCATCTTCGCCTAGCGCTTCGCGCAAGGCTTCGTGCAGGATGACGAAAGGAAGCCGTTCCCTAACCCCTACCCCCTAACCTCTAACCTCTAGGCTCTCCGCATGATCGAACTTATTTGGTGGCACTGGGCGCTTGTTGGGTTTGGCTTTATTTTGGCTGAGCTTGCGCTGCCCGCTTTCGTCCTTGTCTGGTTTGGGCTTGGCGGCTTTCTGGTGATGGGGGCCATGCTGCTTGTGCCCTCGCTTTCGCTAACCGCGCAATTGCTGCTCTGGACGGTGTCGTCGCTTGGCATGATGCTGCTCTGGTTCCACGTTTTCAAGCGCGGGAGCCATAAAAGTCTTATTGGGCGCTCCTCCGCCAACTTGGTGGGCGAGATCGGCATGATCGCCGAGCCCGTCGCGCCGTTTAAAACGGGGAAGGTGCGGTTTCAAAAACCTATCGTCGGCTCTGACCTGTGGGATTGCATGGCCGCCGAAGAAATCAGCGCGGGCACACGTGTGCGCGTTGAAAGCGTAGAAGGTAACACTGTCGTCGTCAAAAAACTGGAAGGATAATAGCCATGAACCCCTCACTTATTTTTGTTATCGCGCTTTTCGTTTTCGTGTTTGTCACGCTGATCAAGGGTATCCGCATTGTCCCGCAAGGCGAGGAATGGGTGATCGAACGCCTTGGCAAATATAATGAGACGTTTATGCCAGGCCTCAACATCATGATCCCCTATATCGACAGCGTGTCGCAAAAAGTGGTGACCAAGGATGTATTGCTTGACGTGCAAGAGCAAGAAGTCATCACCAAGGATAACGCGGTGATCTTGACGAACGCGATTGCCTTTGTGAAGGTGACCGATCCCGTCAAGGCGGTGTATGGTGTCGTGAACTTTGCCGATGCGATCCGCTATCTGATTATGACGACGTTGCGTTCCATTGTGGGTGAGATGGAGCTTGACCAAGCGCTGTCCTCACGCGATCAGATTAAGGCGCGTCTTCGTGAATCGATTGCCGAGGAAGTTTTGGATTGGGGCCTTACTGTTCGCTCGGTTGAGATTCAAGACATCAAGCCCTCGTCCACCATGCAAAAGGCGATGGAGCTGCAAGCCTCGGCCGAGCGTGAACGCAAAGCCACGGTGACGAAGGCCGAGGGGGATAAGCAGGCCGCGATCTTGCAAGCCGAAGCGCGCCTTGAATCCTCGCGCCGCGATGCTGAAGCGCAGATTGTGTTGGCCGATGCTTCGGCCAAGGCGATTCAAATGGTCATGCAGGCGGCGGCTGGCGCCGACACCTCGCTGGCCTATTTGCTGGGCGAGAAATACATTCGCTCGATGGAAAAGATGGCCACCTCGCAGAACGCGAAAACCATCCTTCTGCCCGCCGATATTCAAGATACCGTGCGCGGTTTGATGGGGCGGGTGAGAGGGGCGTAAAAGGCCCTTTTTACCCCCAAGAACCGATGCTGGCTGCACCCGCAAGCAACGGTGATTGATGGTACTTGCTTTTGCCAACTCTTAAAGTGCGCCGCGCCTGCCCGGTTATTGCAGGGAAGCGTAGTGTGTTATTTTTTGAAGAACGCGGTCGCTTTTAAGCGCCGAAGGCAAGTGGGGCAGTCTAGCGGTTGCCCTGATGTGCTGCAAAACCGCATCGCTCGTTAATAAATGGACTCTATCGATGGCGTCGCAGGTATGGATCAGCTTTTTTTTGTGCCATTGGGGGCTTTGGCCGCTGGGTTCACAACACCTGTCTGCCATAAGATCATAAAGAGCATAGATATCAAGCCCTACCTTGTGCGCCCCAAGG
>DYNT01000163.1 GCA_020720905.1 Micavibrio aeruginosavorus | reverse complement strand
CCTCGCCCAAGGAAGTGTTCGTGTTCTTGAATGTGGAGGAAGAGCCGACGCCTTCCCTTCTACGCGACTTCTCCGCCCCTGTGCGCGTCAATTATCCCTATACGGATGAGCAGTTGTTCCTGATCATGGCGCATGACACGGATGGCTTTAACCGCTGGGAAGCGGCGCAAAAGTTGTTCACGCAATACGTCCTTGCGGGCGGCGCGTTACCGGACGCCTTTATCAAGGCGCTTGGCAAAGTCCTTAAGGATAAAAAGCTGGATGCGGCGACCAAGGCGATGACTCTGTCCCTGCCGACGGAAACCGAGCTTGGGCTTGCGCTGCTTGCACAGGGCAAAAAGATTGATCCTGTCAAGCTGTACCATCAACGCCAAAAGGCGATTCACGCGATGGCGGAAGGGCTTTGCGATGCGCTGTGGGCAACGTATGAAGCGATAGAAAACACGCTCTCAGAAACCGCCAGCGATGGCTCCGCGCGTGGGCAGCGCAGCTTGAAAAACCTGTGCCTTGCTTATCTGGCGAAGGTGGAGGGCGAAAGCGTCACGCCGCTGGCCGCCGCCGCCGTGGCCTATGGCCGCAACATGACGGACAAGATTGCGGGGCTTGATCTTTTGGTTGATGGTAACGATCCGCTAAAGGATAAAATGCTGAAGCTGTTTGCCGCGCACTTTGATGGGCAGCCTGCGATCATGGATCATTGGCTGGCGGCTCAAGCGGCGGCGCGGCGCGATGACGTTTTGGCCTCCGTTAAAAAGTTGATGAAGCACAAAGCCTTTACGCTTAAAAATCCGAACCGCGTTTCTTCGCTTTTGGGCGTGTTTGCGGGCAATCCTTTGGGCTTTCATGCGGCAGACGGCAGTGGGTATGCCTTTATTGCCGAAACGGTGGCGACCTTGGATAAACTGAATCCGCAAGCGGCGGCGCGTCTGGCCAAGCCGTTCCTGCGCTGGCGTGATTTTGATGCCAAGCGCCAAAAGCTGATGAAGGCAGCGCTGGCCAAACTGGCCACAGCCAAGCTTTCCGCCAATGCGCGTGAGATCGTGGAGAAGGCGCTAAAGGGGAAATAAGAGCGCTTCCCCGCCATTGTTTAAGGCGTCTTCATGTAAACGGGCTTCGTAACGCTGCTGCCGTTTTTCCAATGGTGTTCGAACTGTTGGCGGAACGCATCGGTAACAGACTTGCTTTCGATAAGGACGACGCGCAGCGAGTCTTTAAAATTCACGATGGCCGTTTTGTTTTTATAAAGGTAGATGGGGGTCAGACTGGAAAAAATCTTTTTGGGAATGGCGCGAAACTCTTCGTTGGGCCAGATGCGCACCAAATCGCCTTCCTGAACAAGCCCGCGCAGGCGAATGTTGTTGGCGGGCCGTTGCAAAACCATTTCCTCCAATTTGTGCCTGAAATTTTTGTACATGAGCTGATGGTCAAGGTTGCTTAGCAGTACCTCCCCCCCGCCGTCTTCGGCCAGTGTTTTTTCATAATCTGCCCATACATCAAAAAGCCCCTGTTCGCCGTGCAGAGTCTTTACGCTAAACTTTTCTGGCCTCAGATCGACGCCGTGATCCTCAAGGAAATCAACACCAAACTTTTCAAATGTTGCGTGCAGAACGTGTAGCGTGCCAGCGCGGGGCGTGCCTTTGCCCTGTTCAAGATTGGCAATGGTCGCGAGCGACATGCCTGACACGCGCGCCAAATCGCTTTGCTTCCAGTTAAGCAGCAGCCTTGCGGCTTTTATTTGTGAAATAGTAGCCATAATGCATTATACTAAGCTCAAATAGTTATTAAAACCATAATCAAAAAGAAGGTGTTATTAGTTTCAGGTTTTTGCTGTTAGAATAAGAAACAGATTTTTGCAACCCTATTAGGAGGATATGATGTTCCACCGTGATGAAACCTTAAAAGAAACCAGTGCTGATTATGAATGGCATCCCAAGCATTTTGATATTGTAGCCTGCCTTTATATTTGCGCCTTGATAACAACATGGGTGACAGTTCCCAAACTTTTTATGATGGGGTCGTTTGTTTTTCCCGCCTGCATTTTGGTTTATCCCTTAACCTGTATTTTCGGGGATACGTTGACCGAAGTTTATGGATTTAACCGGACGCGTCGATTAATCTGGATGGGGTTTGTGTGCGGGCTTATGTTCCTGTTTTTCACGCAGCTCGCTATCATCTTGCCGCCCGCGACAGATTTTAAATTGCAAGAGGCGTTTGCCGCGATTAATGGACAAATGCCCCGTATTGTCCTTGCTTCCTTCACGGCCTATTTGTGCTGCGAGTTTGCCAACTCTTATATCATGTCGAAAATGAAGGTGTGGTCACGGGCCGACAATTTTCCGCTTCGTGCCGTGGCCTCCACCTTAGTCGCGCAATTAGTGGATAGCGCCGTCTTTTTCGTGATGGCTTTTGCGGG
>DYNT01000162.1 GCA_020720905.1 Micavibrio aeruginosavorus | reverse complement strand
CGGCGGTGGCGAAATCGCGCACGCGGCGCAACAGGCGGCCTGCCACACGCGGCGTCCCGCGTGAGCGTTTGGCGATTTCATGCGCGCCATCTTGCGTGATGGACAGATTCATTTTGCGTGCGGCGCGGTCAATGATGGCCGCCAGTTCCTCAATGGCATAAAACTGCAGGCGTAGAGGAATGCCAAAACGCTCACGCAAAGGCCGCGTGATAAGGCCGCTGCGCGTTGTCGCGCCAATCAGGGTAAAGGGTGGCAGGTCAATTTTAACCGACCGCGCGGCAGGCCCTTCGCCGATCATCAGGTCAAGCTGAAAGTCCTCCATCGCGGGGTACAGGATTTCCTCAACGGCGGGGTTGAGCCGATGAACCTCGTCGATGAATAAAACGTCATGCGGCTGCAAGTTGGTCAGCAGCGCGGCAAGGTCGCCAGCGCGTGCAATCACGGGACCCGATGTGCCACGAAAGCCGACGCCCAGCTCATGCGCGACGATTTGCGCCAGCGTCGTTTTGCCAAGCCCCGGAGGGCCAAAGAACAGGACATGATCCATCGCCTGCCCGCGCCCTTTGGCGGCATCGATAAACACGCGCAGATTGTCGCGCAATGTTTCCTGTCCGATAAAGTCGGTGAGCTTGTCGGGGCGCAAGGCAACATCGTGCGCGGTCGCTTCATGCGGCGCTTGTGTCGGCGTGATCAAGCGGTCAGGGGGAGGGGAGGGGGTCATGCGGAACCTTTAATTTCTGTCGTCATTGCGAGGAGGCTGTAAGGCCGACGTGGCAATCCAGCGGCGCGGCGTCTGCCGCGCAAAAGAGTCATACGCCGCGCAGACGTGCGGCGCTGGATTGCTTCGCTGCGCTCGCAATGACGAAGGGAGAGTATAAGCTCCATTACACCCCTCCTTGCCGGTTAGAAAGCGCGGCCAGCGCAGTGCGGATGAGCGCGTCGATTTTCGCGTCAGCACCCAGCTTTTCGTGCGCGGCGGCGACGGCGGCAAACGCTTCCATCCGGCGATAGCCAAGGTTGAGGAGCGCCGACAACGCATCGTCGGTCACGCCGCCTTGGGGTAGGGCGGCGACTTTCGATGCGCCCAGTGAGGCGGGCAGCGCCAGATGCGCGACTTTGTCTTTAAGCTCGGTCACGATGCGAAGGCCTAGCTTCGGCCCCACGCCATCGGCGGCGGTGAGCGCCGCTTTGTCGCCAGAGGCAATCGCGCCGATAAGCCTTTCGGGTGAGAGAATGCCAAGGATGGCCAATGCGACCTTAGCCCCTACGCCTTGCACGGTGATGAGAAGGCGGAACCAGTCACGTTCAACTTTCTCGGCAAAGCCGAACAGGTTGATGGCATCCTCGCGCACCTGCGTCTCGATCCACAGCGCGGCGGTGTCGCCTATCTCGCCCGCAAGGCGCAGTGTATGCGCCGAGCAAGCCACCAAATAGCCAACGCCCTGCACGTCAAGGATCAGGTGTGTGCCGTCCACGCTTTCAATCCGTCCTGTGAGTTTACCGATCATGTTGGGGACTCCGTTGTGCGCCTCCCCCCTTGCGGGGGAGGAAGAAAAATCTTGGCGTTACGAAAGTAACGCCTTAGATTTTTCAGGTGGGGGGTTATACGAAGGCTAGTGTAAAACATAACCCCCCACCAATGAAAACTAAGGGCTTGCTTGGCGCAAACCCAAGTTTTCATGTCCTCCCCCGCAAGGGGGGAGGTGAAGGGGGATATGCGCTTTTCTTTTTTGTTAAAAACATCAGCCATAATGTTTCCCATGATGCGCATGGCAAACGGCGATGGCAAGGGCATCGGCGGCATCGGGCGCCAGCTTCCCCGATCCGGGCAAAAGAATGTTAATCATGGCCTGAATTTGACCTTTATCCGCGTGGCCAAAGCCTGTGACGGTTTGCTTGATGGTGTTGGCGGAATACTCGGTAACGGGCAGCCCTGCCTGCGCGGTGGTCAGCATGGCCGCGCCGCGTGCCTGCCCCAATTTAAGGGCAGAAGCCGCGTTCTTGTTGACAAAGGTTTCCTCAATCGCGGCCTCATCGGGCGCATGGAGGGTGATGATATGGCTAAGCCCCTCGGCCAAGGCTTTGAGCCGCTCGGCCATCGGCAGGGTTGGGTCGGGGTTGATCCGCCCCGCCGCCAGAAAGGAGAGGCGGTTATCCTCTTGCCGGATCACGCCCCACCCCGTGTGGCGCAGCCCCGGATCAATTCCCAAGATGCAGCGAATCACTTTCATGAAACGCAGGATAGGCGGTTTATCCCGTGGGGGCAAAAGAAGAACAAAGAAGAATTGATTTCTTGTATACTACGTCAACTTGAAAACCCGAAAACTTTTTGGCCGCGGAGACCTGTTTCCTTTTAGGTTATGTGGCTTGGCGGAGAAAAATTTTTCGGGTTTTCAAGCGGACGGACTATATCA
>DYNT01000161.1 GCA_020720905.1 Micavibrio aeruginosavorus | reverse complement strand
TTGGCCCCGGCCTTCATGAAGTGGTGGGCGAGGTGCAGGCAGGCCGTTGGGGGCTTGATGGCACGCGTCTGCGTCCTTTGGATCAAACGGTCACGCAGCATCGCCGCAAGATGGGCTTTAACGGCGCGGCAGTCGTGACGCTTGTGCTGGATCGTCGCGGCATGGTCGCCAGTGATCCTCAAGTCACGCTTTTGGGGATTGATGATGAAAAAGCAATCCGCGTGTTGGCGGAAGATATTGCGTCGATGATTTTGGATGAGGTCGAGCGTATGCCTCGTGCGACGTTGTTAGAAGACGACACGATGAAGAAAGCGATCACCAAGATTGTGCGGCGCTCCTTGCATGAGACGCAGGGGAAGAAGCCCGTGGTTGAGGTTCATTTGGTAAGGGTTTGACGGGTTGCTTTGATGCCTTCATGATGGCCACACGCCTGTATGTGGGGCGAGGGGTATTATCTTTAAAAAGAGCTGAACGCTTTACTAAAGGCCATTGCGCGTAACGGGGGAGAGATTAAGGCGTAGTTTTTGATTTTGCCTTCTTGAGGGGCGGCTCCTTTGTTCGTTTGGCGATAATCTCATCAAGCTTCTTGGCTGTTTGCTTTGCCCATGGCGCACCAGCCATCAGGGCATGATAAAAGGTGGAAAGCCACGGTTGTTCTGATAAAGGGAGGCCGGTGAGAAGGGGGGCGCTTTTTTGATGCCGTTTTTGTTGAGCCTTGACGCTTCCGCCTTTTTGTGAAGAGGAGTCTGCTGAAACCCAGACTTTGTTGGTCGCCCATTTTTCTCCTTTAAAATACTTCAGTAAGTCTTCGTGGGTGAAACTCAGTTTATGAAAAGCGTATTCGCAGCCGCAGGCTGCAGCTGCTTCGATAAGATTTTTTTGTGTCACAATGCCAGGGAAGGGCGCTTTGATGCCAGCAAGGCGAAAGGTGAAGACAACTCCGCGTCCGATGATATCAATCAGTTTAATTTTCTTTGTGTTGTGTTCGATAAGGATTGAATCGGGATCAAGGACGACACCATGACGCAATTTAAACCTTTTGGGGCAGACCACGCTGAGTTGTGTGGCGTTGATAAGACGAGAGAGATGCCACGCCGCCGCAAAAATCTTTTCGGCTTCGCGGCCAAGGTCGCGATCAAGTTCTATGTCATAAGCGGCCAGAAAGCCATCTCCTGTCCCTTTATAAACAAGGCCGCCCGTTGCATGAACAAGGAGGGATGAGAGGGAATAGAAGCGTTTGAGAAACTCTTCAGCCTCATTGATGTATCTTATATCATTGAGAATGGTCGAGGACTTTTCAATGTCGCAAACCCAGACCAAAGTTCTTTTTCTGATAAAGATGAGGGCTGTGGCGGCTTCGTCTTTTGGCTTTTGGTTTGTTGCGCTTCTCCCTTTCTTTTTATGACGAAGGGGCGCGTGTGGAAGTTTTGTGGCGTGTGTTTTCGGGGCCATGGCGTGCGTCCCATTCGTGTTTTTGCCGTTTGCAGGCTTTGAGAGTGCGGGGAGTATATCAGCAAACTTATGGCCTATGCCATAGAAAAGGGAGGGGCTTAACGCGCCTGTCACGCAAAAGGAAGTTTATACGAGGCGTTTTACGAAGCTTTGTTGTTCTTCGGTTTCAAGCAGGGCGTGCAAGGTGGGAAAGAGGGAGCCTAGTCCTGCCTCTAGCGTCCAAGGAGGATTGATAATGACAAAGCCAGAACCGTTGAGGCGATCATGACGTGTTTCGGGACGAAAGATAAACTCAGCGGCCAAAAGGTTGGGCAGGCCTGCTGCGACTAACGCCTCATGAAAGCGCCAGATGGTCGGACGCTCCTTAATCGGATACCAAAGCGCGACGATGGCGCGGGGCAGCATGGCGTTGATTGTTGCTGCCGCCTGCGCCAGCGCGGCGAATTCATTCAGTTGTTCAAACGGCGGATCGATAAGAATAAGGCTGCGTTCTTTAAGGGCGGGGAGGAACGCCTTTGGTGCGCCATAGCCATCGCGATGATGAATCTGCGCTTGCCGATCGCCGTGAAAGTGGCGTCGTAGGATGGCGGCGTCTTCGGGGTGAAGCTCGCACGCGATGAGCGTATCTTGTGGGCGTAACATCTGCCGCGCCAAGGCGGGCGATCCTGGATAGTGGCGCAGCGCTCCATCGGGGTTAAGGGCGCACAGAACGGACAAATAGGGGGCAAGCTCTGCCGTTGCCTTGGCGCTTCCTTCCCATATCTTTTTTGCGCCCGCTTCGGCCTCGCCTGTTTTTAAGGCGCAGGGATTGGTCAGATCATAAAGGCCGCACCCCGCATGCGTGTCTAAAACGGTAAAGCCTTTGTCTTTCTTTTGAAGATGGAGGAGGATCAGCGCCAGCGTCGCATGTTTGACAACGTCGCAGATATTGCCCGCGTGATAGGCGTGGCGGTAATTCACGGATGCCCT
>DYNT01000160.1 GCA_020720905.1 Micavibrio aeruginosavorus | reverse complement strand
CTACAACTGGCAAATCGACAATCTTAACGATGATTGAAAAGAGGTCTATTGTTCCACCCTTGAAATGAATCCGTTGAAAACAAGTATATCAGCGCTGAACACTTGCTTTTTGTGAACCCAAACCCTAGCATACGTCCCATGAACTGGCTTACCAACTTTGTCCGCCCCAAAATCCGCGCCCTTGTCAGCGCGCAAAAAGAGATGCCCGACAACCTGTGGGAAAAGTGCCAAGGGTGCAACGCCATGCTCTTTAAGCGCGAGCTGGAGGAGCAGTTTAACGTCTGCCGCCACTGCGGCGCTCACCTCCGCTTGCCCCCTGCCAAGCGGTTGGAGATGTTGTTTGACGATGGCGCTTATGACCTGATCGCCCTGCCCAAGGCCACGCACGATCCTTTGAAATTCCGTGACCAAAAACGTTATAGCGAACGCCTGAAAGAAGCCCAAAGCAAGACAGGTCAGAATGACGCCATCATGGTGGCCGAAGGCTTGATGGGCGGTAAGCCCGTGATCATCGCCGCCTTTAACTTCGCCTTTATGGGCGGATCGATGGGCATTGCCGTCGGTGAAGGCCTTGTCATCGCCGCACAGCGCGCCGTTGCCGCCCATGCGCCTTTGATCGTCATTCCCGCATCGGGTGGTGCACGGATGCAAGAAGGTATTCTTTCTTTGATGCAAATGCCACGCAGCATCATCGCGGCCAAATCCGTCAAAGATGCGGGACTACCCTATATTGTCGTCTTTACCGATCCGACAACGGGCGGCGTCACGGCATCGTTCGCCATGACGGGCGATATTCATATTGCCGAGAAAAACGCACAAATCGGTTTTGCAGGCGCACGCGTGATCGAAAGCACCATTCGCGAGACTCTGCCCCCCGGCTTTCAGCGCTCGGAATACTTGCTGGATCACGGCATGGTGGATATCGTCGTCACGCGCCATGAGCTTCGCGATACGCTTGTGCGCGTGTTGGGGCTTTTGGGCGGAAAAGCGCCTGCGAACAAGAACAAGGCCACGGTGGCCGCGCCTGCGGGCCCCTTCCCCCACGGCGCGCGCACCCTGCCGCTACGCCGGAAGTAACGCAGCGGCGTTCAGTGTATGGCTCTTGATTCAACGACATTGTTAGAGCGCTTTAGGACGACACACGGCAAGGATATCGATCTGGGGCTGCGCGCGCCCTATAGCGATGCTCTGGCAGCTTTTGGCTCACCGGAAAAGAGTCTGCCTCATCCAATCCTGATCGCAGGAACCAACGGCAAAGGCTCCACCTGCGCTTTTTTAAGGGCGATGATTGAAGCCGCAGGGCACAGCGCCCATGTCTACACCTCGCCTCACCTTGTGCGTTTTCATGAGCGCATCCGCATCGCGGGCACGCTGATTGACGAGGCAGAATTGGTGAGCATTCTGCAAGAAATCGACGCCAAGGCAGAGAAAGGCGGCCTGAGCCTGTTTGAAGCCGCCACCGCCACCGCGCTAATTGCTTTTTCAAGGCACGCCGCAGATGTTTGCTTGCTAGAGGTCGGCCTTGGTGGACGCCTTGATGCCACCAACATCGTGCCCGCCCCCAAGGCTAGCATCATCACGCGGCTGTCGTTTGATCACCGCGAATATCTAGGCGATACGATGACAAAGATTGCGCGTGAAAAGGCGGGCATTATGCGCCCCCACACGCCGTGTTTTGTTGCCTATCAGCCATCAAGCGAAGCAAGGCAAGCGTTAGAGGCGCAGGCCGCGCAAATGCAAACGCCCCTTGTGATGGGGAGCCGTGATTGGCGCGTTGAAAAAGAAGGCGATAGTCATTTTGGCTTTATCAGTGAAACACGCTGCGTTCACCACCTTCCACGCCCCGCGTTGCTGGGCGATCATCAAATGGAAAACGCGGGGCTTGCCATCGCCTGCGCAGCGCAAGCGCTGCCCTTTGCCATCAGCGATGAGGTCCTCCGGCAAGCGATGCTGGACGTTGAATGGCAAGGCCGCTTGCAACGCCTAACCGAAGGCGCTTTGGTCAGTTGTCTGAAAGGCGATGAGGCATTATGGCTGGACGGCGGCCACAACGATTCCGCTGGCGATGTTTTGGCCGCGCAAATGGCAGCATGGCAACGCGAAGACGGCAAGCCCATCGATTTGATTTTCGGTATGCTGGCGACAAAACGCCCCGAAGAATTTTTAAGGCCGATGCTTCCCTTTATCCGCCGCATGCGCACGCTGACCGTTGAGGGCGAGACGGAAGCGCATAGCGCCAAGGCACTGGCCGACATTGGCAAGGCACTGGGTATCCACGATTGCGAGGAAGGAGCCTCTTTAAAGGAAAGTTTGGCGTCTTTATCTTTTCTTAATAACATCCCATCACGTACCATGATATGCGGATCGTTCTATTTAGTGGGTCAAGCCATGCGTGAGAATGCTTCGCGTCAATATAATCTATAACTTTTTACTGTTATACTA
>DYNT01000017.1 GCA_020720905.1 Micavibrio aeruginosavorus | reverse complement strand
TTCAAGGGGATGCTTGGGGTCTTCGATTTGGCCAGAATCGTTATAGATCAACGACTTAGTTGGTTAAAGCTCTCAAACAGACTCGAAAAGCGTCTCCTAGTAGCCCTCAGCTCGACGTACGGCCTCGAAAAAGATGAGATTCGTTGATTCTAAAGGCTTTTTTAGAGACTCAAAACGGGCGGAAAGAAGGGGCAAACCGCACGCTCTTTTCCACGCACAAGGCCAACCACAAAACAAGAACAAACAAAGAACAAATTGGCAGTTCACTCTTTGTTTACTTCATCAAGGCAAACTAATGGGAATCAATCCTTGGCTCCTCCCTTTTGGTAACTATTTTTTTCACAGAATTAATACATTTTTATCACATAATCCCTTGATTTCCCATGGCGACCCATGCTATCCCATATATACCCAAACATACTGTTTTGTGCGTTGCGGTGGTGCGCAGCGCAAAAGACAGCATAACCTTTTGATTGTAGAGGCTTTTTATGGCCGTGTTTCTTTCCAGTTTTGTCAATAGGGTTGACAAGAAGGGACGCGTGTCGGTTCCGGCCTCCTTCCGCTCTGTTTTAGGCCCCGATGCGACGGGCATCGTTGTCTTCCGCTCCTTGCAATATGATGCTCTGGATGGCTGCTCTATCGCGCACCTTGAGCTGCTCAGCCAGAGCCTTGAAAAACTCGACTTGCCGCCCGAAGCCTATGAGCTGATCGAAACCACCATCTTCGGCGGCTCACAGCAAGTTGCCTTTGATGGCGAGGGGCGCGTGTCCCTGCCCCCCTCGCTGACCGAGGCCGTAGGCATCACGGACGAGATTGTTTTTGTTGGCCGCCGCAAAACCTTTCAGCTTTGGAACCCTGAAAAGTTTGCCGCGCACGATGCGGCCACGCGCAGCGCCGCAAGAGCCAAAGATTTGTCGCTCAGCAAAATCATCGCCGCCGCTTCCCTAAAAATGGAAGGGAGCGTTTAATTCATGACAGCGCCGCAACCCCATGTTCCCGTAATGCTAAGCGAAGTTGTGGAGGCTCTCGCGCTGCGCGATGGCGGAATTTATATCGATGGCACGTTTGGCCGTGGCGGCTATAGCCGCGCACTTCTTAACCACGCCAAGATGAACGTCATCGGCATTGACCGCGACCCTGATGCCATTGCAGCGGGGCAGGACATGGTGGCCGCCTTTGCGCCGCGCCTGACGCTTTTGCAAGGCACGTTCGGCGCGATGAAAGACATGCTGGCGGCGCGCAATATCTTGGCCGTGGATGGCGTGACGTTGGATCTGGGCGTTTCCTCGCCTCAATTGGACGAAGCGGAGCGCGGCTTTTCTTTTCAGGCCGATGGGCCCCTTGATATGCGGATGAGCCAAACAGGCCAAAGCGCCGCCGATCTGGTCAATGAAACCAGCGAAAGCGAGCTGGCCACCATCATTTACACCTATGGCGATGAGCGTTTCTCGCGCCGCGTGGCCAAACGCATTGTTGAGGCTCGCAAAGAAAAACCCATCACCCGCACCACACAGCTGGCGGCGCTGGTGCGCGATGTCGTGCCGCGTTCCAAAGACGGCGTTGATCCCGCTACGCGCACGTTTCAAGCGCTGCGTATCGCCGTCAATGATGAAATGGGCGAATTAGAGCGCGGCCTTGCCGCCGCCGAACAACTTTTAAGACCACAGGGACGGCTGGTCGTTGTGTCTTTCCATTCACTGGAAGATCGCTGCGTCAAAGAGTTTATGCGTACGCGAAGCGAATCTGCGCCCCGCGCCTCGCGCCACGAACCCGTCAACGAAAAACAAGTCAAGCCCTCTTTCCTCTTGATAACACGCAAACCACAAGTACCATCCCCAACCGAGATCGACGCGAATCCAAGGTCGCGTTCCGCACGGTTGCGGATTGCTGAAAAAATGACCTTATCGATCCCAACGGAGACCGCCGCATGACACGCGCCTCGACCATTCTTTTCTGGTTCTCGCTGACCCTCTTCGTCAGCTTAGGCCTTTATCACACCAGCTATCAGGTGGAACACAACACGCGCCACCTGAAAGCCATCAATGCGCAGATCAAGGCGGAGCAACGTTCGTTGCACGTTCTTAAAGCCGAGTGGGTTTTTCTGGCCAACCCAATGCGTCTTGAAGGAGCGGCTCGCAAATATCTTGCGCTG
The DNA here is from genome assembly GCA_020720905.1 of Micavibrio aeruginosavorus. Lineage (GTDB taxonomy): Bacteria > Pseudomonadota > Alphaproteobacteria > UBA9219 > UBA9219 > UBA8914. Next base: position 12,494 of record DYNT01000017.1, on the reverse strand, counting down.
CAACCCACAACACCCTCGCAAATCGCGCCCTTGAGCAAAATGGCTGCCCTTTTACCAACCCATGATGAAAGACCCCTTAAAACAGCGTCTATAACGTCGCCTGACAGCCTCGCGCCGTTAAACAAACAGCATCCTGCGGCGCATAATCCCAAGGCGACAAGCGATGAAAAAAATCGCTTGAACACACGCATGATCATTCAAAAGACGGCAAGCGCGGAGCCTTTGGCACAGGAAACGGAAGGGCTTCCTTGGCCCAAGACCCAAACGTACACACTGGCCAATTCCGGCAATGAGCCATGAAATCGTGGCGCGAGCATGGTCGCCGCCGCTCTAGCACAAGCCAACCATCCCTTCCGGGTTTGTTCAGCGGATTGAAGGCACGCACAGAAACAACGCGCGCGCGGGTTCCCTCTTCACCTTCTGAATACGCGCTCACCTTGGCCTCTGCCCGTCTTGGCCTCGTCTTTTTATCCTTTTTCCTTTTCTTCGCCCTTGTCTCTGGTCGTTTGGCTCTTTTAAGCATGGGGCACGAAACGGCAGAAGCCCAACCCCTTCACGCTGCATCGGGAACAGAGTCCGTCACAGCGCGCTCAGACATGATTGATCGTAATGGAACGATTCTGGCAACATCGCTGCCCACCATGATGCTGATGGCCGATGCGCGTAAAATCCTTGACGCCCATGAGGCGGCCAAGAAACTTCAAACCGTCTTGCCGACGTTAAACGTCGCGGCGGTGACACAAGAAATCAAAACAGCCAAACGCTTCATCACCCTGTGGCGGCATCTGACTCCGCGCCAGTATTATGAAATCAACAAAATGGGAATCGCGGGGCTAGAGTTCACCCCTGACGAAAGCCGCATCTATCCCGCAGGCGCTGTCACGGCCCATGTTCTTGGTTATACAGACACGGATAACGAAGGAATCGCAGGACTGGAAAAAAGCCAGAACACGCGCCTTCAAACGCAAGACGAGCCACTGGCCACAACATTGGATATTCGCCTCCAAACGATCCTGCATCGTGAACTTTCACAAGCCATCGACACCTATAAAGCGATCGGCGGCGCGGGGATTATTATGGATGTGAACAACGGCGAGATTCTGGCGCTGGTTTCCCTGCCCGACTTCAACCCCCAAAACGCGGGCGCGGCCAGCGACGATTCCAAGTTTAACCGCGCAACGCTGGGCGTTTATGAAATGGGATCAACCTTTAAAAGCTTCAACACAGCCATGGCGCTTGATTCCGGCCTCATCAAAGTGGGCGAGCGCTTTGACACGACGCAGCCCATCGTGGTCGGTAACAAAACCATCCGCGATTTTCATCCAGCCAAGCACTGGATGAATGTTGCCGAGATTTTTATGGAGTCCTCCAACATCGGCTCAGCGCGGATGGCCAGCAAGGTTGGAACAACGCAACAACGCGCCTTCCTTAGTCGCCTTGGCTTGACCAGCAAAACGACTTTGGAATTGCCAGAAGTCGGCGCACCGCTGGTTCCCTCCGCCGCCAACTGGCGCGATACCGCCACCATGACGATAGCCTTTGGCCACGGCCTTGCTGTCAATGCGGTGCAGCTTTGCTCGGCTGCTGCGTCTTTGCTAAACGGCGGCCTTTTGGTGCGCCCGACCCTGATCAAAGGCGCCACCGATAAAATCACGCAAGAAAACGGGGCGGTTCGCGTGATTTCCGAAAAAACGTCGGCACAAATGCGCGCCTTGATGCGCCTTGTCGTCAAACATGGCACGGCCAAAAAGGCTGAAGTCGCCGGTTATCTGGTCGGCGGCAAGACAGGCACAGCCGATAAAATTACAGGAAAACACTACAACCAAAATGCTCGCATGTCGTCGTTTTTAGGCGTTTTTCCAGCTTCTTCCCCGCGCTATATCGTGTTTACCCTTTTGGATGACCCCAAAGGCAACGCGAAAACTTATGGCTTTGCAACAGGCGGCTGGACGGCTGCGCCCGTGGTCGGTAATGTCGTGAGTCAAATTGGCCCCTTGCTGGACATGCCCCCTGTTGATGCCGATGTCATCGCATCTACGGAAAGACAAGTTCTGCGCCCCTTGGGATCGGATGTACTAGAAAGCCTTAACCTTGACGATGAAGCGGATGATTATGCGGCTGTCGAATCTAATCGCGCCCATTAAGGATGCCAAGCTACAAGGCTCTGATATCGATATCAGTGGCATCAGCGCGGACTCGCGCACCGTTGAACAAGGTTCTCTTTTCATCGCCGTTTCAGGGTTAGCCGCCGATGGCCGCGCCTTTATCCAAGACGCGGTGACCCAAGGCGCGGTCGCCGTTCTGCTGGAAGAAAGCTCTGCGATCGATTCATTGCCACAGGGTATTTCTTCTATCACTGTGCCCAACGCCCGCGCCGCGCTGACATCCATCGCGGCCACATTCTATCCGCGCCAGCCCTCCATGATTGCTGCCGTGACTGGAACCAGCGGCAAAACCTCAACCGTGCAATTCACACGCGATCTATGGACGCAAGGCGGCAAGCAAGCCGCCAGCCTTGGCACGCTAGGATTAATAGCGTCACAAACCAAATGCTATGGCTCTCTCACCACGCCCGATCCCATCACGCTGCACAAAACACTGGATGCCATCGCCGCGCAAGGCGTGACCCATGTGGCGATGGAAGCCTCTAGCCACGGGATTGAGCTGAACCGTCTGGATCACGTCAAGATTTCGCTGGCAGCCTTCACCAACCTATCACGCGATCATCTGGACTATCACAAAACGATGGACGCCTACTTCGCGGCAAAGCTGCGCCTGTTCACAACGCTGCTGGCGGACAGCGGCACGGCTGTCCTTAACGCCGACGTGTCTGAATTCGCCGATGTGAAGGCCGCTTGCGAAACGCGCAGCATCAACGTCATGTGCTTTGGGCGAAGCGGGTGCCATCTTCTTCTTAAAGCTAATGCGCCAGAAGCGGGAGGACAGCGCTTGCGCTTTGAGCTTTTGGGCAAGCCTTATGAAATCACCCTCCCCCTGATTGGTGAGTTTCAAATATGGAACAGCCTGTGCGCCTTGACCCTTGCGATTGCCAGCGGCGAGGAACCGGAAGCCATGGTGCAAGCCATGGAGAAATTGGCGGGCGTTGCAGGCCGCCTTGAGAAGATCGGCAGAGCCCCTTCGGGCGGCGTGGTCTTTGTCGATTACGCTCATAAGCCCGCCGCTTTAGAAAATGTCCTGACAGCCCTACGCCCCCATGTTACGGCTCATGGTAACAACGCCAAGCTGCGCGTTGTTTTTGGCTGCGGCGGCAATCGCGACAAAGGAAAGCGCCCGTTGATGGGCAGCATCGCGGAGCGTCTGGCCGATGATGTGATCGTCACCGATGACAACCCTCGCCATGAAAAAGCCGCTGCCATCCGGCAAGAGATTCTGGCCGCCTGCGTGCCAAGCCAGCAGTTAAGGGAGATAGGCAACCGCGCCGAAGCGATCAGGGCGGGAATCGAATCATTGAAAGAAGGCGATGTCTTGGTTATCGCTGGAAAAGGGCATGAGGAAGGCCAGATTGTCGGTGATCACGTGCTTCCCTTTAACGATGCCGACGAAGCACGAAAGGTTTTAAGCGGGTTATGAACGTTTCTTGGACAGCCGAAGAAGTTTTATGCGCGGTACGCGGTCAAAGTTTGCACACGCAAGACTGGATCGCGGGCGGCGTCAGCATCGATAGCCGCACCTTGCAAAAAGGTGATGTGTTCGTGGCGATCAAAGGGGATTCCTATGACGGGCACGCCTATGTCCACACGGCCATGGAACGCGGCGCGGCGGCGGCCATCGTCGCCCACCAACCGCCCCAAGTTGCCCCTGATGCGCCGCTTCTTTTCGTTGAAGACACCCTTACCGCGCTGCAAGATTTGGGACGCGTGGGGCGCTGCCGCTCACAGACCAAAATTGTGGCGGTCACAGGCTCGGTCGGTAAAACCAGCAGCAAGGAACAACTGCGCCTCATGCTGGGCGCTGTCGATGATACCTATGCCAACGAAGGCAGTTTGAATAATCACTGGGGCGTTCCCTTGACGCTGGCGCGTCTTCCTGCTTCGGCCAAGTACGGCATTGTTGAGCTTGGCATGAACCATGAGGGCGAGCTTGCGGCATTGACACGCGACGTGAAGCCTCACCTTGCCCTCATCACCACCATCGAAGCCGTCCACCTAGAACACTTTGCGTCCGTCGAAGCGATTGCCGATGCGAAAGCAGAAATCTTTTTAGGCATGGAGCCTAGCGGCATCGCCGTTTTGAACCGCGATAACGCCTATTTCGGACGACTGCTTGCCGCCGCCCGCACGCAAGGCCTTCGCCAGATTCTAAGCTTTGGCCAAGATTCCAAAAGCGATGCGCGGCTTCTGTCCTTTGTTCCAGACAGCGAAGGCACAACGGTTGAGGCCATCATTCTGGATCAAAAAATAACCTATCGCGTTGGCACGCCAGGTATGCATTTGGCCTTTAACGCTCTTGGCTGTCTTTTGTCGTGCGCGGCGCTTGATGCCGACATGGTCACCTGCGCTGAAGCGCTGGCAGGCTATCGCCCACCGCAAGGACGCGGCACACGCCAAAAAGTTTCCCTTACTGGCCTAGAGGCCTTCACGCTTATTGATGAAAGCTTTAACGCCAGCCCCGCCTCAACCCACGCCGCAAATAATGCTCTGGGGCAAACGCCTGTCACGGGGCAAGGCCGCCGCATCGCCGTGTTGGGCGACATGAAAGAACTGGGCGCAACATCCAGTGAGCTTCATCGCGATCTGATGGCCTCGCTCCTTGAAAACAGGATCGATACCGTCTTTTGCTGTGGCGAGATGATGGCGCATTTGTTCGACACCCTCCCAGACGCCATGCGCGGCGGCTGGGCAGAGAACAGCGCCACACTTGCGCCGCTTGTCGCGGCAGCGGTTCATGCTGGCGATGCCGTAATGGTCAAAGGATCGCACAGCATGCATATGGAAATCATCGTCGCGGCGCTCAGCGCCCTGACGGCTTCACCCAATCCAATAATGCGGGCGGCGAGCTAACACCATGACAAAACAAAAAAACAAGAATTGGTTTTTTGGCAAACAAACAAAAGAAAACAAGAAAATGGGATCCCCGCCTTCGCGGGGATGACGAGACGGAAATAGCGGTTGAGCACGAAAAAAAACGGTGAATTAGATCGTTTTTGTTCCATTCTTTGCCGCAAAAAAAAACTGTTATCCCCGCGAAGGCGGGGATCCCATTTGGTTTCTTTAAGGTTTTCCAACGCTTGAAGTGGAAGCAGTATACGAGAGAAAGTTTTTCCGGAATGACGGAAACCCAATAGAAAAGGCCTTAACGCACCATGCTTTATTATCTTCTTTTTCCCTATGCGCAGGAATTTATTGCGTTCAACCTCTTCCGCTATATCACGTTTCGCACAGGCGGCGCGTTGCTCACCGCCTTGATCCTTTGTTTTGTGCTTGGCCCACGCCTAATCCGCTGGCTTCGCGCCAAACAAGGCGAAGGTCAGCCCATTCGTGACGATGGCCCTGAAACGCATCTGAAAAAACGCGGCACGCCTACCATGGGGGGACTGATGATCCTTATCTCTGTGATTGTCAGCACGCTATTATGGGGCGATTTAAAAAACGCTTATATTTGGATTGTTTTGTTTGTCACAGCCAGTTTTGGACTGGTCGGTTTTGTGGATGACTATCAAAAACTCACAAAGCGCAATGTCCACGGCGTTCCGGCCAAGGTTCGTCTTGGCATCCAGATTATCATCGCGGCGGTGGCAACCTATGCCATCATGCAAACAGCCACAGGCAACCACGTCACCGATATTGCCATTCCCTTCTTTAAAGATTTGTGGCTGCCCTTGGGTGGCTTCTTCATCGCCTTCGCGGTTTTCGTGATGGTGGGGGCCAGCAACGCCGTCAATCTGACAGATGGCCTTGATGGCCTTGCCACCGTGCCCGTCCTGATCGTCGCCCTCTGCTTTGGACTTATCGCCTATCTTGTCGGCAATATCGTCTTCGCCAATTACCTGCAAATCGCGCACGTGGCAGGCGCGGGGGAGCTTTCCGTTTGCTGCGGTGCTTTGGTCGGCGCATGCCTTGGCTTTCTGTGGTTCAACACGCCGCCCGCGCAGGTGTTCATGGGGGATACGGGCTCGCTTGCCTTGGGCAGCTCCCTTGGCGTGATCGCGATCATCATCAAACATGAAATCGTGCTGGCCATCATCGGCGGCCTGTTTGTGATGGAAACCGTCTCCGTCATCATCCAAGTAGCCTCCTTCAAGCTCACCGGCAAGCGCGTCTTTAAAATGGCGCCCATTCATCACCATTTCGAAAAACTGGGCTGGTCCGAGCCAACAGTCGTGATCCGTTTTTGGATCATCGCCTGCATCCTTGCGCTGATTGGCATGTCCACCTTAAAACTACGATAAGGGGGACACGGATCATGCCAGCCCTTGCCCGTACCGATCAAACGATTATTGGCCGCTGGTGGTGGACGGTGGATCGCTGGACGCTTGGCGCTATCGTCATCTTGATAGGCATCGGCATCCTTTTGATCCAAGCCGCCACGCCCGCCGTGGCCGTTAAGCATGGCCTGAGCAACTTTTACTTTGTTGAGCGTCATTTGGTCATGCTGGTTCCGGCGTTATTGATGATGCTGGCCATCTCTCTTTTCTCGCCGCGCCATGTTCGTTCTTTGGCCATAGGCGGGCTTCTTCTCTTTCTGCCGCTTTTAGCCGCCACGCCTTTTTTCGGCGTTGAGATTAAAGGCGCGACGCGCTGGCTAAGCCTTCTTGGCCTGTCCATCCAACCGTCTGAGTTCATCAAGCCCTTCTTCGCCGTGATCGCCGCGTGGCTCTTTGCCCGCCAATGCAGCCGCCTTGGCTTTCCAGCGCTAGGCCTTAACATGACACTCTATGCGTTGATCCTCCTTGGCCTTCTGGCCCAACCCGACATTGGCATGACGATGTTAGTTTCCCTAATCTGGTTTGCCCAATTTTTCTTGGCGGGGATGCCCCTTATTTTTGCGGCGGCGCTTCCCGTTTTGGGTATCGCGGGGCTTTTCTGCGCCTATACCTTTTTTCCGCATTTTGCCTCGCGCTTTGATCGCTTCATCAGCCATAGCGGCGACACCTATCAAACCGATAAAGCGCTGGAAGCCTTTACCCATGGCGGCTTATTCGGCACAGGCCCTGGCGCAGGAACGGTCAAGATGGCGCTTCCCGATGCGCATGCGGATTTTATCTTTGCCGTCGCGGGGGAGGAACTGGGGCTGATAGGCACGCTGGTCATCGTCCTTTTGTTTTCCTTTATCATCCTGCGCGGCTTGTGGAAACTACGGGGCGAAAACAACCTGTTTATCCTGCTGGCCGTCAGCGGCCTTTTGATTGAATTCGGTCTGCAAACCGCCATTAATTTTGGCTCCACCCTGCACCTGATCCCCACCAAGGGCATGACCTTGCCCTTCATATCCTATGGCGGGTCGTCCCTGTGGGCCATCGCCATCCAGATGGGGATGTTGCTCGCCTTCACCCGCAAGCGCTATGGCCTTATGGATATTTGATTCTTTTTTGGCTTCCAACCCTTGCGGATCGCCATAAAAAGCGCTCTATTAAGGGCGTTTTAAATACAACACCGCTCCCTTAAAAGGTTTTGCCCCATGCGCGATACGCCGCCTTTGATCCTTTTGGCTGCCGGAGGAACCGGTGGCCACGTCTTTCCCGCCGAAGCGCTTGCGCGTGAGCTTCTGGGACGCGGGGCACGTGTGGCACTGGTCACAGACTCACGCGGGCAACAATTTGGCGGCGAGCTCTCCCTCCCCGTTTATCACCTTCATGCCTGCCCCTTGGGCAAAGGCCTGATCCGCAAGGCGCTGAGCATCGCCCTTATGGGCATCGGCGTCGCGCAAGCCTTATGGCTCATCCACCGCCAACGCCCATCGGCAGTTGTCGGGTTTGGCGGCTATCCTTCCGTTCCGCTTCTCTATGCCGCCGTAAGATCGGGCGTGCCCATCATCCTTCATGAACAAAACGCCGTCCTAGGCCGCGCCAACCGCACGATGACCCCCATGGCGCATACGCTATGCACAGCCTTCCCCCACGTGGTGGGCATGCCCTCCCTCAACGAAACGCATCTTGTCCACACCGGAAACCCTGTTCGCCCCGCTTTTGCCGCGCACCGAGGCGACCCCTATCCACCTTTGGGCAAAGACGATCCCATCCGCCTTCTTGTCCTTGGTGGCTCACTCGGCGCCAGCGTTTTCACCCACGTCATCCCCAAAGCGTTAGAGCTTATACCCGAAGTGTTACGCAGCCGCATGATCGTCGCGCAGCAATGCCGCGCCGAAGATATCGAAGTCGCCCGCGCCGCTTTTGCCGCCGCTGGCATCGTGGCCGAAGTTTCCGCCTTCTTCAAAGACGTTCCCGAACGCATGGCCGCCGCCCATTTGGTGATTGGCCGCGCAGGCGGCGGCGCGATTGCCGAGCTGGCCGCGATTGGCCGCCCTTCCATCCTTGTCCCCTTTCCCCACGGCCATGCGGGTGAGCAAAAAGCCAACGCGGCCGCCTTGGCCGAGGCAGGCGGCGCGTGGCTTATTCCCGAAGAAGCGTTTTTGCCCGAATCTTTGGCCATGCGCCTTGAATCGCTTTTGACCATGCCCGCCACGCTTGGCAAAACCGCCGCCGCCGCACGCGGTTGGGGCAGCATCACGGCCGCCGATGCCTTGGCCGATTGCGTTTATAAAGCCATGGGTCTTCCCACGCCAAAAACGCTCGCAGCCCTCAGCGCCAATCCCGACAGAGACGGCCAAGAAAGCCTTTTGGCTCTAGCAACGCACGAGTTTTATTCATAAAAACGAATTCCATCATAAACTTGAACAAAATCGAAGAATGTAATAAGTTTACCACATCATTATAACTAATTTTAGGAGGATAGCATGTATAGAGATAAAGAAGATATTTGTGCACGTAATGCTGCAAGGCAAGCGACGGAAACTGAAAAAAGAGTAAAAAAAGAACGAGAAACCAGACGAGTCGCTGCAACGTATATTGCTGTTATGGCAGCTCCATTTCTTCTACCCTTTGCCCTTAGTCTTACACAACAGCCTCTAACATTAGCTTCAGCAACAAAACTTGGAGCCATAACATTAGCTGCAGCAACAACATTCGGAGCCGTTAAACTTTACAATCGTTCTAGAGAAATTGGAAAACAAAGAACGCGCACTGCAGGCAAGATTTTGGGGGCTCTTATCGGGCTTCCCGTCGTTTCACTGTTTACACTTGCAGCCTTAGCGCAAACGGTACGTTATAAAGAAAATGCTATTGATAAAGATTACTCAAAGGTAGCATCAAAAGGCATACATGTCGGCATAAAGGCAGATACTCAAGTCAACAACCTCGATTGTTTTGGCATACCTCTCTTGGCAAAAAACAATGTTCTTAAAAAAGGGGCCTATGCCCTTATTCTTGGCAAAAGAGAAGATGGCACCATTCGCGTTCGAAGCGATGATAATTACTTTTTTAATCACCAGTTTCAAACATGCGTTTTTGATGTAAAAAATGAAGATATTGTCGTGCCTAAGTTTCTTGAAGAGCGCTACGCTCAATTCTTGAGCGGAACTGCAACAACACTAACATCCGCCCCCACAACAAAGAAAAACAACCCTTCCATAAGAAGCAAAGATGCGACTTCACAACAAAAAATTCCGTCTGCTCGTCAAAATGGGAAACAGCCTGCGTCAATACTCTAACCATAAAGCATATTCATGACCCTACCGACAGCGCCCTTGACGGCTAATAAGACGCAACTTTTCACGCCCCTTAACATCGGGCTGATCCACTTCGTCGGCATCGGGGGCATAGGGATGAGCGGCATCGCAGAAATCCTGCACACCCTTGGCTATCAAGTGCAGGGCAGCGATCTGACCGATAACGCAAATGCTCGCCGTTTGCGCGGCATGGGGCTTTCCATCATGACTGGGCACAAGGCCGAAAACATTGGCAACGCCGCCATCATCGTCATTTCCTCCGCCGTCAAAAAAGACAATCCCGAAGTCATCGCCGCGCGTAAGGCCTTCTTGCCCATCGTGCGCCGCGCCGAAATGTTGGGGGAGCTGATGCGCCTGAAATGGGCGGTTGGCGTTGGCGGCACGCATGGCAAGACAACGACGACGTCGATGATCGCGACGCTATTTGACGAAGCGGAGCTTGACCCCACGGTTATCAACGGCGGGATCATCAACACCTATGGCACCAACGCCCGCCTTGGCAGCGGCGATTGGATGGTCGTGGAAACGGATGAATCCGATGGCAGCTTTACCAAGCTTCCCGCTACCATTGGCATCGTCACCAACATGGATCCCGAGCATCTGGATCACTATAAAACGTTCGATGCGGTGCGCCGCGCCTATGATACTTTTGTTGAAAACATCCCCTTTTATGGCTTTGCGGTTTTGTGCATCGATCATCCCGAAGTGCAAGCGATGGTCTCACGCATTAAGGACCGCAAAATCATCACCTATGGCCTATCGCCGCAAGCTGACGTGCGTGCCGTCAATATCAAGGCCAGCCCTGACGGCTCAACCTTTGATGTCCATTTTATCTGCCGCAAAACGGATCAAACGACTACACTGGCGCAGCTTTTCTTGCCCGTTATTGGCCTTCATAACGTGCAAAACGTCCTTTCGGCCTTGGCTGTTGGTTGGCAGTTGGGCTTGACCCACGACGTCATGCGCCGCGCCCTTAGCAAGTTCGAAGGCGTCAAGCGTCGCTTTACGCGCACCGGTTACGTGGGTGGCATTACCATCGTGGACGATTACGCGCATCACCCCATCGAAATCAAGGCAACGCTGCAAGCCGCGCTGCAAGCCAAGGGCGATAAGGGCCGCGTGATAGCGGTCATGCAGCCCCATCGCTATTCACGCCTGTCCAGTTTGATGACTGAGTTTTGCACCTGCTTTAACGACGCTGATTGCGTGATCGTCGCCGATGTGCATCCGGCTGGCGAAAGCCCCATCGAAGGCGCGAATAAAGAAGCGCTTGTCGAAGGCCTTCGCGCCCACGGCCACCGCGAGGCCATCGCCCTGCCCTCACCGCAAGCGCTGGCGCAAACGATCAGCGCGCTGGTATGCGAAGGCGATTACGTCATCTGCCTTGGCGCAGGAACAATTTCCGCATGGGCGCACGCTCTACCTGCCGAGCTGGAAGCTTTGCTTCGTAGCTCAACCTAAAAAACAGGACGAACATGCCCATGATCCTCTTTCCCCATAAAAAAAACGGGATACCCGCTTTCGCGGGAATGACGGCTTTTCTTAAAACGAACCATCAGCTATTAAAAAACAAAGGCCGTTTCCTCTTCCGAACGGAAAACACGCCTTTACCAATAAAAGCATTTTTGAAAAAGGGACGTCATCCCCGCGCCCTCGTCCCGCCGCCCTTGCTGCGGGCGAAAAGGCAAAGCGGGGATCCCGTTTGGTTCTTTCCCCTTTTTTTCTGGCGAGGGGAATCATGTTAAAATCACTCCCCCACGTGCGCGGCAAGCTGACCGCCAATGCGCCGCTCAAAGACCAAACATGGTTTCGCGTCGGTGGCCATGCCGAGGTTCTCTTTTCCCCAAAAGACGCGGAAGATTTAGCCGCGTTTCTGGCCGCCTGTCCTCAAGAAATTCCCCTCACCGTAATCGGCGTTGCCTCAAACCTTTTGATCCGCGATGGCGGCGTGGCGGGCGTTGTCATTAAGCTTGGCCCCGCCTTTGCCTCGATCACAACCGAAGGCGCAACGCTGACGGCAGGCGCGGCGGCGCTTGATCTCAACATCGCCCGCGCCGCGCAAAAGGCGAGGATTGCGGGGCTGGAGTTCCTTTCTGGCATACCGGGGACGCTGGGCGGCGCGCTGCGCATGAACGCAGGCGCGCATGGCGGCGAGATAAAAGACAGCGTGACATCCATCACCGCGCTGGATCGCGCAGGGCGTAGCCATACGATTCCGCCGCAGGAAATGGGCTTTGCCTATCGCCACAGCGCCGCGCCAGCCGATTGGCTTTTCATAAGCGCCACGCTACAAGGCCGCGCCGCATCTCCCGAAACCATCGCCGCCCGCATGAAAGACATCGCCGAAGCAAGAACCGCCGCGCAGCCCATCCGCGAAAAGACGGGTGGATCGACTTTCGCCAATCCTCAAGGCCATAAAGCGTGGGAATTGATCGACAAGGCGGGCTGTTGTGGCCTGACGATCGGCGGGGCGAAGATGTCGGAAAAACACTGCAATTTCATGATTAATACAGGCAGCGCCACCGCCGCCGACCTTGAAGCCCTTGGCGAGGAAGTTCGCCGACGCGTGCACGAACAATCAGGTATTGAATTGCAATGGGAAATCAGGAGAATAGGGAGAAAAAACTAGGTGCACCACCCCTCCCCGTCATTGCGAGCGCCGTAGGCGCGTGGCAATCCAGCTGCGTTGCGTCTGCAACGCATATGACTCTTATGACGCGCAGACGCGCGGCGCTGGATTGCTTCGTCGC
>DYNT01000159.1 GCA_020720905.1 Micavibrio aeruginosavorus | reverse complement strand
CAATTCAATCAAATAAACCTTAACTAAGTATTAACTATAGGGGGCTGAGCCTAATTATCCCAAGCAAGAAGTGTAGCCCCAACCTCTCCAAATACCCCGCCCGTCGCAGCCGATAAACATACGCCATATTCAACTTCACAATCGCTTGTCTTGTCTGCTCGCAGGTTCGCAGCCAGCCTCATTTTTAGTGTAGCGCGGCGCGCTACACAGGAGTAAAACCGCCCTTGATGCCCATTTGTCGGCATGAGTATCTATATAGGTGTATATTTGCGGGAAGAGCGTGATTTTTTGGTCGCAATAGCATGAAAAGAGTGAGATAAGGGATGTTATCCTCTTGCTCTGAAGCGCAAGTCGTTTTATGAGCGAAGGGTGTGTTTTATTGTGGCCTTGTGCGTTTTGCCTGCCGCTTTTTAAGGAGAGAATACCATTCGTCGCCCATTTCAGCGCCCAGCTGTGCCGGAAAAAGAAGGTCCTCGTATCAATCGGGAGATCCGTGTCCGCGAAGTCCAGCTCATTGATGCCGAAGGTCAAAATCGCGGCATTACACCCATGTTTGAAGCCCTGAAAATGGCCGAGGACGAAGGCCTCGATCTCGTGGAGATCGTGCCGTCGGCGACCCCGCCTGTTTGCAAAATTCTCGACTATGGTAAGTTCAAGTTTCAGGCGCAGAAAAAGGCAGCTGAAGCACGCAAAAACCAGAAAGTGGTCGAGATCAAGGAAATCAAGCTCCGCCCCGCCATCGATAAGCATGATTATGATGTGAAGATGAAGGCGATGACGGATTTCTTTGAAGAAGGCGACAAGGTGAAGGTCACTTTGCGTTTTCGTGGCCGCGAAATGGCGCATCAGGATCTTGGCATCAAGGTGTTGGAGCGTGTGAAGGTAGACACTGCCGCTGTAGCTAAGGTCGAGCAGGACTGGAAGCTGGAAGGCAAGCAGCTGGTCATGGTTCTCGCCCCGAAATAAGCGTAACTCCGTTAAACGATCACATTATTCAAGTGCGCCGCGTTTTTATCGACGCGGCCTCTTGTTTTCTAACCAAAATTAAGCCATAAGGCTCGTCTTTCAAGCTGCCAGGCAAATGGGACGCCTTGGCAGTTTGTTTAGCTTGCGGATTTTATCCGCCCAGAATCAATGGAGAGCAAAGTGCCCAAGATGAAGACCAAGAGCAGCGTCAAGAAACGCTTCAAGCTCACTGGCACGGGGAAAGTGATCGGAACCCAAGCCAACAAGCGCCACGGCATGATCAAGCGGACAAATAAACAGCTCCGCAATCAACGCGGAACGGTTATTATGGCCGAATGCGATACAGCAAAGATCAAAAAGTGGATGCCCTACGGCGCTGTCTGATGTTCAGGCTCATGTGAGCTTAGCATTAGCCGTCTTGTGCCAGTCAGCCTGAAGGAGTTTCGATATGGCTCGTATTAAACGTGGCGTTACGTCGCACGCCAAACACAAAAAGGTAATGAAAGCCGCGAAGGGCTTTTATGGCCGCCGCAAAAATACCATCCGCGCCGCCAAGAGCGCCGTGGAACGGTCGATGCAGTATCAATACCGTGATCGCAAGAATCGCAAGCGCACGTTCCGCGCCTTGTGGATTCAGCGTATCAACGCTGCGGTGCGTGAGCATGGCCTGACCTATGGCCGCTTCATTGACGGCATCACCAAGGCCGGCATTCTTGTTGACCGTAAGGTGCTGTCTGATCTGGCGATTCATGAGCCGGAGAGCTTCAAAACCATCGTTGAGCAAGCAAAAGCTGCCATCGCTGCTTGAGCTTGAAAATACAGCTTATAAATACCCGTTGCTGCTGCGACGGGTATTTTTTTATGAAAATTTATGGATTTTTAAGCGTCAAATCGACCTTTTGAATAAAACGCCTGCGTTTCAATAAAGCATTGATCTTCGTGCGTTAAATTGCCCCAAAAGAGATGTATGGGGTGCCTTGTGAGCAATAAAATCCATTTTTCGACGCCAATTACCGCTATGTTTGGCATTCAAACGCCTATTCTTGCTGGCGGAATGCACTGGTTATCCACGCCGAGCTATGTGGCGGGTGCCGCAAAAGCCGGTATTCTTGGTTTTTTATCAGCGGCAAGCTATCCTGATATTCCGGCTCTGCGCCAAGCCATCCGCGAGACCGCGCAGCTGTGTGCGGGGCGTCCTTTTGGCGTTAATATCTCCATGTTACCCAACGCTGTTGAGGGAGAGCGCACCCCCGCCATGTTTGAGGCCGCCGCCCTTGAGGGGGTGCGTTTTATCGAAACATCTGGGCGCAATCCTCTCGCTTTTATGCCCATCATCCGCCAAGCGGGGATGCGCGTCATTCATAAGGTTTCCACACTTGACGATGCCATTTCTGCGCAGGATGTTGGCGTTGATGCCGTGTGTCTGGTGGGTGCCGAATGTGGCGGCCATCCTGGTGTCGAGATGATCGGCACGTTTGTGCAGTCGGCGCTTGCGGCGCGCCAGTTGAGCGTGCCGATCGTGA
>DYNT01000016.1:4991-15079 GCA_020720905.1 Micavibrio aeruginosavorus | reverse complement strand
AGGGGATGGTAACACCAACGAACACATGAACCTATCCACTTTCGTCATTGCGAGCAACCGCAGGGAGCGATGACGGTTTATTTTTGTATGAGTCAGTTCATGGGATCATTGGTATAATTGTTCTGATCTACTTCGCCTTTCCAAACAGGCGAAAGAAGTTTTCCGTCGTCGCTGTCTCTAGCGCCTCAACGGAAACGCCCTTCACCTCAGCCAGCTTTTTAGCCGTCAAAGCAACATGGGCAGGCTCGCACGTTTTGCCGCGATAGGGCACGGGCGCAAGGTAAGGCGCATCGGTTTCAACCAGCAAGCGATCCATCGGCACGTTCGCCGCGATGGCGCGGCTGTCTTCAGACTTATTGAACGTGATCATACCGGAAAACGACAGATAGAACCCGATCTCAAGACCATAATCAGCCATTTCGCGCTTTGAGCTAAAGCAATGTAAGACACCCGTCAGTTTGCTGCCCTGCCCCGCGCCCTCTTCTTTCAAAAGGCGGATTGTGTCCTCTTCCGCTTGCCTCGTGTGAACAATCAGCGGCAAGCCCGCCTGTTGGCACGCACGAATATGCTGGCGAAAGTTACGCTGCTGCACCTCACGCGGGGCATAGTCATAAAAATAATCAAGACCCGTTTCACCGATACCGATCACCTTGGGATGCTGCGCGATCTGGATCAACTCTTCGGTCGTGATCGCCTGCCCTTCCTTCTCCGCCTCATGCGGATGCACGCCCAGCGCGGCATAAATGTCTTCGTGCGCCTGCGCGATTGCAAGAGCCGCATCAAACTCAAAGCGCGAGCAGCCAATCGTCAGCATCCGCCCCACACCCGCCGCACGCGCACGATCAAGAACCCCTGCAAAATCCTGCGCGAACGCCTTATCATCCAAATGGCAATGACTATCGATCAACATGACGATGAAGCTTCCTCTGCCACGACCCGTGGGAAAACACCTGATGGGACGGGCAGCGGCGTGCCAGATTGCAGCGCATAATCTTCGCCCCAGTGTGCAAAGGTGCGCTGATCGGCAGGCACGCTCAATTGATCCAGCATCATGCCCATCGCGGTCGGCATAAAGGGCTGCACCAGCAAAGCCACACAACGAACAACCTCGGCCAACACATACAGAACCGTGGCCATCCGCGCAGGATCGGTTTTCTTCAAGGCCCACGGCGCTTGTTCATCCACATAGCGATTGCCCTCCGCGATTACGCCCCAGATGGCCTCTAGCGCCTTATGAAACGCTTGCGCATCCATCTCGCGCCGCACGATGGCAAGAAGGCCATAGGCCTTATCCAAAAACGTGCGGTCGGCTTCCGTGAACGCGCCATGCTCTGGCACAGCTCCGCCGCAATTCTTCGCGATCATGGACAAAGACCGCTGCGCCAGATTGCCAAGATCATTCGCCAGTTGGCTGTTGATGCGGGCGATGAGAGCCTCATCAGAAATATCGCCATCTTGCCCAAACGAGATATCGCGCAGCAAGAAATAGCGCAAAGCATCCACGCCGAATTTACTGATGACATCTTCGGTTGAAACGATGTTACCAACAGATTTCGACATTTTCTCGCCGTGAGTCAAAATCATGCCATGTCCAGAAATCGCCTTGGGCACGTCGATCCCCGCCGACATCAAAAACGCTGGCCAATACACGGCGTGGAAGCGAATAATATCCTTGCCAATCACATGCAAATCGGCAGGCCAAAACTTCTCCATCAAGCTGCCCGCGCCAACCTCTGGATAGTTCAACGCGGTGATATAGTTGGACAGCGCATCGACCCACACATACATCACGTGCCTTGGCGCATCGGGAACAGGCACGCCCCATGAGAACGTGGTGCGCGAGACGGACAAATCGCGAAGACCCGATTTTACGAAATTGACAATCTCGTTATAGCGCGACTTGGGCGTGATAAAATCGGGGCGGCGCGTATAGAGATCAAGCAGCTTGTCCTGATACTGCGACAGGCGAAAGAAATAGCTTTCCTCCTCCATCCATTCAACGGGAGCGCCCGACGGCGCGAAATTCTTCCCGTCCGGCGCCGTCGTCAATTCGCCTTCGTCAAAATACGCCTCATCGCGCACCGAATACCAACCGCTGTATTTGTCTAAATAAATATCGCCAGCCTCTGCCATCTTGCGCCAAAACGCTTGAGCGCGTTCCTTGTGCCGAGGCTCCGTCGTGCGCATAAAATCATCGAACGAGATGCCAAGCGTCTCATACATAGCCTTAAACTGCGCCGAGGTCTGATCCACCAGCTCTTGCGGCGTAATGCCCAACTTGGCCGCCGTCTGCTCATTCTTCTGGCCATGTTCGTCCATGCCCGTTTGAAAGCGCACGTCAAAGCCATCCAGCCGTTTAAACCGCGCCAGCGTATCGCCTGCAATGGCTTCATACGCATGACCGATATGAGGCGCTCCGTTAGCATAAGGAATGGCGCACGTGATATAATAGGGTTTTTTGTTCATTGTACCTGTAACTTCATGTTTGGTTTGTGTTCTTCAAGGGCAAAGCCCCCTTCCGGCCAGCTTACACCGTTCGCAAGCGTCCCCAAAGAATTTCTTTGGGGACAACGTGTTTTTTGATAAGACGTGAGGCTCCCCCCCCGCCGTTATATTAACGATGCCGCTATTTTTGATTTTTTAGACAAAACCCCACGCACCGCCCCGATAAAATCGCCGCGCTTGGCTTCTAAGATTTTCTCTTTTCGTTCTTCCCAATAAAACTTTCGTTGGGCGCGATAATCCTTCTTCGCCCACATGCGCTTTCTTTTGCTTTCCGTTTTCATTCTGCTACGCGAGAGCGCGGCCTCTGCGGCGGCAATCTTTCTGTAGGTTTTATAAACCGCATCTTTATCGCCGGAATAATAGATTTTGCGAAACCGTTCGGCTGGAACGCCATTAATATGCGTGATGTCGTCATTAAACATGAGCGCATGAATTTCATAAGCCATGAAAACCCGCGCTTGATCCGCACCGCAGATAAAGGTTTCAACCTTGCCCTTTCTGGCAAGGATCATAGCGATTGAGACGAAGCCCATGTAAAAATCGGTTTGAAGCTGGGAGGCATCTGTACGTCCATCGAAAGCCTCTTGGATAAATTCATATACACCAAAATCTTTGTATTTGTTGTTCCATTTTCCAATTTTGGTTTTGTCCAAAATGATGTGCTTTTGTGAACGACCATACCGCTGAGCACGTTCGGTGTGTGTCAGGAAAATCTTTTTGCGAGCCTCTTTTTCAGTAAGGCTCTCGTCAAGCGTACAATACTTTTCCGCCATACTTCTTTGGGGGCCAGAGAAGAGAATTTGAAGAGTGGCAGCACCGAAGATTTTCTGAACGCCGCCTAGCTCGATGATTTTCTCTTTTGCATCCCGAACAGCGCAGACGCACTCACGCGTGAGCAAGAGTTTGCTTACCAGCTTGAACTTGACGGGCAAGCCAAGTCCTTTCAGCAACTCTTCCATTGTGTCGGCGGCGTTATGCGCCGTATAGATGGGCACAGCCATCGTTTTCATCCTTTTCAATGGAAACGATTAGCCGTGTACCAGTTTTGTATCTGGCAGCTTTTGAAGTGCGCTATTGCCGCGTGGCAGTGCAATTTCCAGCGCAGGAGGCCAATAGCCGCGTTTTTTCTGGAATTCTTTCGCACCTTCAATCTCGTAAGATTGTATAGCTTCAAGCTCATCGGGGGTAAGTCGCTCTTTCGTGCCCGGGGCTGGCCCCTTACGCGGGGGAAAATCTTTCATTAGATGCAGATGATCAACTGCATTATACCCTTTGTTGCCATCCTTCTGCGCCTTAGCATCCATAAACTCGATGCATTCGGGATTTATAAAATAGTAGGATGGGTTAGGCTTGAATAAATCTTCCGCATAGCCGCGCAAAATCACATAACGCACTGGCTTCTTAGGGTCATCATATTCAAGCGTATAGACATAGCCATCCGATCCTTCCGAATACATTTTCGGAGGAGGTCTGCGGTCTTTGCATGATGTGACGCGCACTTGGGGCATTTGTCTCGGCTTTATAAATGCAATAAGATTTCCTAATAGAAACATTATCTCCTCCATGCACATGTGTAAAATAATTTCAGCTTAGCCCAACTGCAAACCTTGTGTTAAGGTGATGTTAACCATAGCCGCCACACCTTTTCTCAATCTTGGTTGCTCTACACGCCAATCATAGCGCCGCTTGTTTCGGAGCCAGAATAACTATTTTTTGTTTAAAAAGGATTAATATTGAGGGGGCTATCACGCCGTCATGCGGCTGACGGTGGACAGAGCGTTGATCAGCGCCAGCTTCTTATCCAAGGCCGCGCTTTGCGCCTCGGCAAACGTCTGCGCCGTACTCTCCCACAACGCTAAAGCCTTATCAAGACGCCCGCGCCCGCCCAGCTTGGCGGCCAGACCAAGGGCATCGCCGCGCCCCAACGCCGCCGCCCGCACCGCATCGCGCAGCGTATCCACCAGCAAGCCTGTGACGACGGCAAAGGCATCGGCATCGGCCTTTTTACCCATTTGATCGGCCAGTGATCAGAAACGATTAAGAAAGGCCGTTTCCTTAATAACGCATAGCTATATCACGGTTTGCCTGAACAATCCACGCAACGGCTGTCATGCCAAGCCCCAGAAGACATAACATAAAAACGCCAAACAAAACGCGGGGCATGTCGTAAAGCGAGCTGGCCTTTAAAATGTAGTGCCCAAGACCAGCTTCGGAACTAATGAACTCGCCAATAAAGGCTCCCATCAAGGCAAACCCGACATTGAGTCTGTAACCCGCCAGAACCCAGTCTACCGCGCCCGGAACTATAACTTTCATGATAACGAACTTGTTGGAAGCTTTCAGACTTCTTGCATAGCCAAGATACTCCTTGGCAACGGCACGCGCCCCTTCGTGAGCTTGTAACAAAGAGACAAAGAAAACAGCAAAGCCCGCCATGATAACTTTTGAAAGAAGGCCAACGCCAAACCACATGATTGTAATAGGAGCGAGAGCAAAAATAGGTATAGACCCTATAATAACAAGATAAGGTTGTGTGAATGATTCAATTTTACCATTGCCCCAAAGAAGGAGTCCCACCAAGGTTCCTAGAATGGTTCCCAAAAGAAGACCCAGAGCAGCTTCGACAAATGTTATAAAGGTATCAAGCCATATGGCTTGGTGCTGAAGGTCTTCTATGGCAACACCAATCACCTTACTTGGGGCAGCAAATAGAAATTGAAGTCTCTGACTGTTGCCTACAAACCATTCCCATAAGGCCAGAAAGAGCAGAGCCGGAGCCAAACCAATAATAACTTTGATTGCAATTTTTTTCATGAGGCCGCTGTCCCTAACGCCAGCAATAATTCTTTCATAACGGCATCGAGCGCAGATTCTCTATTAATAGACCCGTCTCCTATAGTTCCATCAGAAAGCCTGATCTCTCGGAAAATACGTGCGGGGGAACGCGTAACAAGCAGTATTCTATCACCAAGAAAACAGGCTTCCTCAACTGAATGTGTCACAACAAGCGCGGTCGCATCATTTTTTCGAACATACTGCCTTATGAGCAAAGCCAACTCTTGCCGCGCCAGCACGTCAAGGTTACTCATCGGTTCGTCCATCAACAGAATGAGGGGGCGCGTGGATAATGTGCGGGCGAGTAGTGCTCGTTGTTCCATACCACCCGAAAGAGCAGACGGTTTGCTTGTAGCAAAGGCATCAAGCCCGACAGCCTGAATCAAATCTGTGGCAGCTTGCAGTGCTGGGCGTCTTTTTTCTCCCAACAAATCTAACCCAAGCGCAACATTCTCTTGAACGGATCGCCACGGAAGAAGCCGATCATTTTGGGACAAATATCCGAGACGCTGTCCGGGACGTTTTATGTCCGTTTCAACACAACCACCACTGGCAAAATCAAGTCCTGCCAAAATGCGTAGCAAGGTAGTTTTGCCGCTTCCGCTTGCGCCCAAAAGGCAAGTGACCTCCCCTGTTGACAGGGAAAATGCGACATCTTCCAAAACTGTTTGCTCAGTTCCATTGCTCTGAACAAAACATTTCTTCAATCCACGGGTTTGAAGGATTGGCCTCATTACTTCGTCGAACCCAACCGTTTAGCGGCATCAAGAGCAAATTTGTTTTCAACAGCGACCTCGGTGGCCTGCGGTTTCTTAAGTTCCCCACTGTCAATTCTAGTTTTCAAAGTTCTCTGCCACATGTCATCAGGAATAACTACGGCGTGTGGATACATTTGTTCACCGAGCATACGATCAACTGCATTGTGAACAACCTTATCCGATAGGTTTGGATAAATCTTCTTGCCAACCCTGTAAGAAACACCCCTATCCTTGTACATCAAGTTAACCGCATCTTGGAGACTGTCCACGATCTTCTGCACCGTTTGCGGATTTTTGCTGATTTCCTCTTCGGTTGTCATAATTCCTGTAATGGCCTGTGGATCGACCCAAGGCGTCAAGTCAAATACAACCCGATACCCTTTATCTTCAAAAATTGAGATGTTTGGTTCGATATCGACGGCGATATCAACCTTGTTCGCCTCAAGCAACGCCATCTGCCCGCCAAAAGGTGCCTGAACGATTTTTAGGTTTAAGTTATTCTTCTTTCTCAATTCGTCCAGAAGTGTGTAAGTCGTAGATGGTTCAGGAAATGAACTGATGCTTAAACCGTCAAGGTCTTTAGGTGTTTTGATTTGATGAATGCTGTCTTTATTTGTCACTCCAGGCAACCCAAGTTTTGTAATCATCATGGCGACGACTTTGCCGGGACCGCCCTTATCGTGTGAGATGGCAGTAAAGACAGGATCCCCCATCCCAAATTGGGCTGCGCCGCTTATTACCGTTGCAAAAACCTGATTGTCATTACCAGCAAACTTAAGACTGACATCAAGTCCATTTTTAGAAAAGAGCCCCTCTTCCATAGCGATATAGAGCGGCATGTAAAGCAGGAACCGTTCTTTGCCAAACTGAGCAATTGTAATTTTATCCCTCTGTGGTGAAGGTGCTTGGGCAAAAGAGTTCTGTGAAGACAAGACCAAGGATATAGACATCAAAAGAAGCAGAACAAACCGAGGCATAGTTTTCTCCACACATAAATGAATCTCTTCAGATCGACATTTAACGCATTGTTTTGGAAAGCGTCAAGAGCCAGAAAAATAACCATCACTTTTATCACGCCGTCATGCGGCTGACGGTGGACAGAGCGTTGATCAGCGCCAGCTTCTTATCCAAGGCCGCGCTTTGCGCCTCGGCAAACGTCTGCGCCGTACTCTCCCACAACGCTAAAGCCTTATCAAGACGCCCGCGCCCGCCCAGCTTGGCGGCCAGACCAAGGGCATCGCCGCGCCCCAACGCCGCCGCCCGCACCGCATCGCGCAGCGTATCCACCAGCAAGCCTGTGACGACGGCAAAGGCATCGGCATCGGCCTTTTTACCCATTTGATCGGCCAACTTATGCACGCGCACAAGGTCGATCATGGGCATCACTTGAAGGATCGCGAAAAGCTCATCAAACAGCGTCAGCGCGTCCGTCTCCAACAGCTTGACGGCGCGAGAAGCGCTGCCCGCCGAAGCCGCCATAAACCGCGCCTTGGCTTCCTCATCCGTGGGAAGATCGGCCCCCATCCGCGCCAAAACAATCCCCAACTGGCCATCGGTGAGCGGCTGCAGCGGCAGCATCCGGCAACGCGAGCGGATCGTGGGCAAAAGGCCGCCGACCGTGGTGGCGGTCAGGAAAATCGTCGCGCCGGTGGGCGGTTCCTCAATCATCTTCAAAATTGCGTTTTGCCCGTTGCGGGTCAGCTTTTGCGCCTCGTCAATCAGCGCAACGCGCCCACTTCCCTGACTGGCCGTCATGCCCATAAACGGCGCAAGCTTGCGCGCGTCCTCAACGGGAATGGAGTCTTTGACGACACCCGTTTTCTCATCCACGGGGCAGCGCAACACGAACAAATCAGGATGCGATTCCGCCGCGATCAAACGCACAGCGGGATGCTGCGCGTTGGGATGATCCAGACGGCTTTTCCCGCCCGATAAAATCATCTGCGCCGCAAGGTAGGCAAGGCTCGCCTTGCCTATGCCCTCCGCGCCCACCAGCAGCCACGCATGGTGCATCCGCCCAGAGGCATACGCGCCGTTCAGCTGTTGCTTGGCGTCTTCATGGCCGATGACGGCCAGCGTTTGACAGGGAGGCAAAACAGTCAGCATGCGTCTTTCTCTGTCTTAAGGATAAGCCTGATGCCCTAGCCCCTCATCGCGCAAAAACCTTACCCTAAGCTTTTTTCCATGTCCTCTGGCGCGATGTCGGGTTGCTGGCCATCGCCGCCGCCAAACGTCACAAAGGGCTCGTGACGATGCGCGGATTCTGGCGTATCAAAATCCTTAAAGGGCGAGGTGTTTTCCGTTTGAGCCATCGGATCGGTTGGCGTGATGCCCGCCGCCTTTTGCTCACGTGCGACGCGACGCGAAGCGCGTTTCAACGCAGCATCCAAATCGGCTTGCTTGCAAAGACCCAGCAGCACAGGGTTGCGCGGCTTGATGTTGCCCGCGTTCCAGTGCGACTTTTCGCGCACCTTGGCAATGGTGTCTTTGGTCGTCCCCAAAAGGCGAGCAACCTGCGCGTCCAAAAGTTCAGGATACGTTTTGATAAGATAGGCAATGGCATCGGGCTTATCAGCGCGTTTTGACACAGGCGTATAGCGCGGCCCTTTGGCACGAACGACAGGCTGAGGCAATTCGCTGCGCATCATCTTCAGATGAGCGCGGCTGTCACCTTCACAACGCTTGATTTCCTCTGCCGTCAACTGGCCGTTCATGGTGGGGTTCAAGCCCAAGATGCCCGTCGCGACATCGCCATCGGCAATCGCCTGAACCTCTAGCTTATGAAGGCCACAAAACATGCCGATTTGATCGAACGTCAAGGTCGTGTTTTCGACCAGCCATACGGCAGTGGCTTTTGGCATCAAAGGCAAAGACATCGGGATTCTCCCCTAACAAAATTAGACAAGCTTTCGCATCATCCGGCCACGCAAAACAGCCGGACGATCCAAAAGCAAACAGGTTTTCTGGATCGATTAGAGGCTGCCTTTGTCAGAAGAAAAAGACCGCGTCCAAGGAACATCATAACAAGATGGCAAAAAGATTCCAGCCCTAATTGCCCTCTCCTTACCGAAATCGCCGCCGATTTTGGATTCTGGGAACGATAGATTTTGACCCACTATAGGTTGTGGTTTTTTGTCTTCAGCCACCACAACATAAGGTAGGTTTTTGGGTTAAAAGGCCCGTAGAGCGAGCTCGTGACAAAAAAGCGGGGGAATGGACGCTCCGCTCGACCATAGAGGCCGTTTTTTTACTAAGCCATTGATTGATAAGGGATCACGTTTTTCGCTTTGGAGAGGAGATTCGGAGACTTCTTTCCCTAAACCCCTTCCTCTTCAAGGGTTGGTTTTATGGGCACGATAAAAAAACCGTCATTCCCGCGAAGGCGGGAATCCCGTTTTCTTATTTCTTTTCTTCTCACGAGGGTTATGCAAGAGGTCTATTGTGTCCCCCCTACAGATAGGGCAGTGGGGACACAATGAAAATGCCTATTGAAATATCACCCGTGCGATGCAGACGGTGAGGCGCATTTTCATTATGTCCCCTCCGTCCTTGCGAGACATCGTAGAGTTTTTTATTCGGAATCGCAGCTGCACCACTCGCCGACGCAAACGGCGTTATGGCCTTCTGAAACGGGCTGCGTATAAATCACGCCGCGTTCTTTTCCGCCTATGACGGCATTCGTCGTCACGCCTTTGGGATACTCCGGCGTTGATGAGCAGGCGGCCAGCACCACTAACAATCCCATAAAAGCTATTCGTTGCATGATCGGCTTTCCTCTCTTATTCTGATAAGCAAGAGCATAGCATAAGGTTCTCTTTCAAACCATCCCTTTGGTGACCCCATGATGCCTTCCGATGACCTTGACCCGCCCCGCCCCACGGCCAAGCTTGTCGATCTGCAGGGGCTTTCGATTCAGGATTTAAAAGACTACATCCTGTCTTTAAAAACCGAGATGGCGCGGGCGGAAAAAATGATCGCGCAAAAAGAATC
>DYNT01000016.1:0-4891 GCA_020720905.1 Micavibrio aeruginosavorus | reverse complement strand
CTCCTATGCTTTCCACCATCGACCTTGTTCGCCACTTCAGGAGATGGATCGCCACGGGGCTTCGCCCCTCGCGATGACGGGTCTATAGCCCCTTAACCCCACCTTTCACCATCTCCAGCACATAAAGCCTAAGCGCGCTGGACAGGTTGCCCGTTCGGGCTGCATCGATTTCCGCGATGAGTTGGTTGATGGACAGGCCACGCTTTTTTGCGATGGCGCAAAGCTCTTCCCAAAAGGCAGGCTCTAGCGAAACGCTGGTGCGATGCCCCGCGATAAGGACGGAGCGCTTCAGATTCGCGCCCCCCTCTTGGGGAAAAACTTCAATCAAGCGGATGTACCATATCTTGCGGGCGGATAAGGCGGTCGTAGTCCTCCGCCGTTAAAAGGCCAAGCTCCACCGCCACGGCTTTCAGCGTCTTGCCTTCCTTGTGCGCTTTTTTCGCAATCTTCGCCGCGTTGTCATAGCCAACATGCGGGTTGAGCGCCGTCACCAGCATCAAGGACTGCGATACCAGCGCGGCGATCCGCTCTTCGTTCGCAACAATGCCCACGACGCAGTTATCCGTAAAGCTGTTGGCCACGTCCGTCAGCAAACGGATGGACTGCAGCACGTTAAAGGCAATGACGGGCTTAAACACATTAAGCTCAAAATGGCCATTCGCGCCCGCGACGCTGACAGTGACGTGATTGCCCATCACCTGCGCCGCCACCATCGTCATGGCCTCGGATTGCGTGGGGTTCACCTTGCCCGGCATGATCGACGAACCAGGCTCATTCTCTGGCAAGGAAATCTCGCCAATGCCGCAGTTGGGGCCAGAGGCCAGAAGGCGCATGTCGTTCGCGATTTTCATAAAGCTCACCGCGATCGTGTTCATCATGCCCGACGCCTCAACCATCGCGTCGCGGCTGGCCAGCGCCTCAAACTTGTTGGCCGCGCTGGTAAAAGGCTTGCCCGTGATGTGCGCGATATGCTGCGCGAACTTTTCGGCAAAACCTTTCTTGGCATTGAGACCCGTGCCCACCGCCGTGCCGCCCTGCGCAAGGGGATAGAGGCGCTTCATCGCATCACGCGCGCGCTCAATCGACAGCTCTAGCTGCATCGCATAGGCCGAAAACTCCTGCCCCAACGTGAGGGGCACGGCGTCTTGCAAATGCGTCCTCCCGATCTTGACGATGGACGCAAACGCCTTGGCTTTATCATCCATGGCTTTATGAAAATGTTGGAGCGCGGGGATCAATGCATCCGTAATCATCTGCACCGCCGCGACGTGCATCGCCGTCGGGAACGCATCATTCGTGCTTTGCGCCTTGTTGACGTGATCGTTGGGATGCACGGGCTTCTTGCTGCCGATCTCACCGCCCAAAAGCTCAATGGCACGGTTGGCGATCACCTCGTTCACGTTCATGTTGGTTTGCGAGCCTGAACCTGTTTGCCACACGACCAAGGGAAACTCGCCGTCCCACTTGCCCTGATAAACCTCATCTGCGGCTTGCACGATGGCTTTGCCCAGCGCCTCATCCATAGCGCCACAGTCCATATTGGCCAACGCCGCCGCCTTTTTGACCGCGCCAAAAGCCCGCATAAGCGGGGTAGGCATACGCTCGCCGCCGATTTTGAAGTTCATCAGGCTGCGCCCCGTCTGCGCCCCCCAATAGTGACCCGCTGGAACCTCAATGGGGCCAAAAGTGTCATATTCTGTGCGCGTGACGGTGGTTTGAGAAGCGTTCGTTAAAGGCATGTCTTTCTTCCTTCGGCATCTGGATTTTTTAATCGGAGGGGACTATAACACTCCCTGCCAAGATTTGGCCATGATGTTTTGATAATCTGCACGCTTATGTTCCATAGACCAGTTCCCCTGTTTCACGCATCTCTCAACGTCCTTTTATGGGCGGGGATCGCTTTGTTGTGTTCTCCCGCAAACGCGCAGGACGAGCTAACCCTAACAGGGCTTCCCGTTGTTCAAGATAACGGGATTCTCTCCATCAACGGACAACAAATAGCCCTTTGGGGCGTTGATCTTTTAGCGCCCGACCAACAATGCTGGCAAGGTGATGTGGCATGGGGCTGCGGCGAGGACGCCATGTCCGCGCTTAAACACTATGTCGGCAATAAAGCGGTCGCATGCCAGATCAAACAATCCGCCGTCAACGACACCCCCGCCCTTGCTCAGTGCTTTCGGTTTAAAGGCTCTAAGGCGCAAGACATTGCCGAACACCTTATCTTAAAAGGCTGGGCGATTGAGCGTGTGGCCGTATCAGGGGGGCAGTACTATGCCGCCGAACAAAAGGCACAAACAGGCAAATATGGTATTTGGACAAGCCGTTTCCAGACCGCGCAGGATTGGCAGGAAGGGATCCAACGCTTTGTTGGGGAGGAACCCGAACCTAAAGACGAAGAACAAGCCGAACCAGATGATTTCTTAGACCAAGACTATTAATGAGAACGAAAGTAAGTTCATGAAGAATGACTCTATCCTTTTGTGTCATTCCCGCGCAGGCGGGGATGACAACGGGATTGTTTGTTTTTTTTGTGAACCAACTTATGGTCGGATTAATAAGGCGCTTTGCCTTCTTCTGTTGCGCCATCGGGGCCATCATCGCCTGCGAAGAACAGCGTACGCAAGAAACCAGGCGTCAGCAAAGAAACAGGGTTCACGCTTACATCCATGTTCGACAACGGCCCTTTGACCGTGAACGCCGCCGCGATAATGCCCTGTCCACTGCCACCCGTGATCACATCGCCCAAAAGGGGGATGGAGCCAATAATGTTGTTCATAAAGCTAAAGGGAACAAGCGTGCCGTTAAGATTAGCCTCGTTTTTTTCCATGTTCACGCGGCCATCCAAATTGATGCCCACGACCGCGCCCGCAGCGCGCACATCACGCAAATCAACGTGATCGCCTTGCCAATGATAATAGCCGCGCAGATGGTCAAAGCTGGCATCGCCCGTGATAAGATCAACAAAACCAAAGGGCGATACCGCGCTTAAAAGTCGCGCCAAAACGGGAAGGTCAGAGACAACAAACGAGTCGATTTTAATCTTGCCATCAATCGCACGTGGCGCATCGGCGCTACCCTCACCATTAATTTCGATAGCGCCGCCACGCACGCCATCGCTTAAACCCAGCCCTTGCAGCGCAAAACCGAAGTCATCGCTTTTAAAATTAAAAAAGCCGCGCCCGTCCTTTTGCCCTAGCTTGATATAAACAGGCACACTGCCCTGCGCGATGCCCCATAAATCAATGTCGCGCCACCCTTCCTTATCGCGATTGGCATGACCAGAGAGGCTGGCCATAAACCCCTTTTCACTGGTGTAAAGCTTGGTAAGTTTTAAATCATAGTGCTTGGCGCGTGCCGCCTGCGTCGCATCGGGGGGATCACTTTCAAAACCACTGCTATCAAAAGACTCGCCCTCAACCTTAATCACCTGCGGCAAAGTTGGCGAAGCGGGTTTAGCATAGTTCACACGCGCGTTACTGCGCCCAACGACAAAGGGATTGGCATTAAAAGCGACAAGCTGACTGGTCGTGGCATCAAGAGCCGCCGTTCCCTTAACGCGAACGCCCGTGCCTTGCAAATCGATGGCTTGGAAAAGAATATCCTTGCCTTCCTCCATAGCCAGCGCAAAGGAAAACTGAGCCGCGACGCCAGCTTGCTTTTGCCATGCGATAGGCTTGACCTGCACCGCCGCTTGTTTCAAAGCAACCTTGCCTTGAATCGTGGACAACCCTTTTTTGATATTCTGATAATCAATCACCACAGGGGTTTCCCCCTGCACCTTGATGAAGGAACCAAGGCCATAAAAAGCATCCCACTGCTCGTTCTTCACGCTCGCCTTGACCGTCGCCTCATGCAATGGCTTGCCTTCATCGCTGTGAAAGCGGCTTTTCCACTCCACCTTGGCTGGCACTTTGTTAAGCGCAACGCCGCCTTTAAGCCCAAAGCCATCTTTCGTCACGTCAAGATCCAAAGCGCCTTGCGAAAGGACGATGCCGGGGATCAATTTCTGTGCGCCAAAATCCTTAAGCGTGGCGACCGCCTTCACTTCAACATCTTTTAAAAGCAGCGCAGACAACATCGGCATACGAAGGGTCAAAACGCCTTCAACCGCGCCAACGCTATCCTTGGGATCCAAGCCAATGTCTTTGGCATAGCCCAAAGGCGGCGAATCCAAGAGCGTCAGAACATTGGTGATGGGGCCTTGCATCTTCGCCGGAATCGTAATGTATTGTGTGTCTTGCTGGAAATGATCCATCACAATCGTGAAGGGCAGCAATTTGATAGGCCCCGTGCGCCCCCCCAAAATCTGAACATCCATATGATCCAGATCAAAAGTCGCGTGAGCGCTGGTGTCTTCAACCGCAGGCATACCATCAAGATAAGTGATGCGCCCTTCTTTGGCATCGATAAAGCCGCCCCCTGACTCCAAAACAACATTCTCTAAAGCGTCAAGCTTGGCCTTGCCCTTCACCGTGACTTCGCCATGCGTGAACACGCCCTTGCTCATGTTGGCGGCAATCCAAAGATACGCAGCAGGGATCACGTTTTTCGGCCACAAAGAGCCAAACTGATCCATCGGCACGTCATCTAGCTTGATCGTCACGGCAAAAGAAGAACTTTGTCTTTTGCGCAAAGCCCAAAGGGGCGCCAATACGTCTTGAAAATCCGGCGTTTCAGCTTGCGCCGTCAACGAAAGTTTCGGCCCGCCGAAATCAATATCGGCGCGAGGAATCGTCAGGCTCTTTTTCTTCCTGTCATACGCTGCGTTGAAGACAAACTGTTGCAACGTGCGCGGCTTGTCCCACAGGGCAGGATAAACCAATTGCCCTGCCCCGCCCACAACGTGGACATCGGCTTGTGCAACAGCCAAATCACGATCCGTCTTGACCAC
>DYNT01000158.1 GCA_020720905.1 Micavibrio aeruginosavorus | reverse complement strand
AGGCGATGGATCGCCACGTCGTTCGCTAACGCTCTCTCCTCGCGATGACGATAAAAGAAGCCTCGCGCCGCCACGAAGCCCCTTCTTTTCCCGTCATTGCGAGCGACCAACGGGAGCGCGGCAATCCAGCTCCTGCCGTTTCCACTAAAATCCCTGTTCGCCGTTTCAGGCGATGGATCGCCACGTCGTTCGCTAACGCTCTCTCCTCGCGATGACGATAAAGGAAGCCTCGCGCCGCAATCCCCCCTAGTCCCTAGTCCCTGAACCCTAGCCCCTCCCCTTCAGACACAGCTCCGCTTGGCAATGTCAATAGCAGAAACGTCCCTACGAGTCAAGGGAAAAAAGAGCCATTAGCCACTTTTTATTATCTTGTTATATCAACGCTTTGGGTTATTTCCATCATTTTGGGGCTGTAAGTCCACAATAAAAAACACCGAATAAGCCGCTCTGGATAGACAGCCCGCAAAACCGTGCGATAGGCCTCCATCTGCGCCCTGTAGGCGGCGGGGATCAAGGCGGGATCATCAGGCGGCGGGCGATTGGTTTTATAATCCACAATCCAAACCTCGCCCTCCACCAAAGCAAGACGATCCACCTGCCCCGCGATCAAACGACCCTCGGCAAGGCCGATCACGGGCACTTCGGCGCGGCTTTCTTGCCCAAACAGCGGCGCGAAACGCGGATCATCGATCAAGCGCAAAACCTCGTGCGCGATGTCTTGTTGCGCGGCGGGCGTCAACCGATGCGTGGGCGCAGCCAGCATCCTTTGCGCGGCCTCTTTTCTTTTTTCCACGACAACATCGGGAAGGTTTTGCAACAGGCGATGGATCAAGCGGCCACGCGCAAACCGCGCCTCCTGTGGCGGCGCAGAAGGCAAAGCCGAGGCGTCCTCTGCCTCACTGGGGCGTGAAGGCACAAGGGGGCGCGGCGGCAAAGGCTCTGGCGGCGGCGGGACAAAAAGCCATGAAGGCAGCGACAGCGGCGCGCCTTTTTCGTAAGGCTCCTCCACGCCCATAATCGCAGGGGCTCCCTGCGTTGCATAATCCGCCAAAACGATCATGGGGGAGAGCAGGGTCGCCGCCTCGCCCGCCATAACGTCCGCTTGATGATGGGGGGCAAGAGCGCCAGAGATCAGCGCGTACCACGAATCAACAGCCTCTTTCTTTTTGGAAGGAGCCTTCGGCTCGCTTTTCACAAAACCGCCGATATAAAGCCGATCAGCAGCGCGAGTCATCGCCACGTAAAGCAAACGACGATATTCCTCTAGCTGCCGCTCCCGCGCCTGCCCACGCAGCGAGGCCAACCGTCCATTCAGCGGCTCACGCGGCACATAAAACGGCAGAGGCCGCCCCCCTGCCTCGTCCCATAAAATCTTGGGCAATTTGGTGCGACTGGGAAGCGTGGCCGCATCGGGGAGGATCACAACGGGAGCCTCTAACCCCTTAGAGCCATGCACCGTGATCACGCGCACGCGTCCCCCTGCGGCTTCCATCTCGCGCTTAATCTCGGCCTCGCTTTCCGTCAGCCAATGCAAGAAAGCCTGAAGGGACGGGGCGTGGCGCAGCCCAAACTCTTCAGCTGCACTCAAAAGCTCGTCCATCGGGTCTTCCGCTTGAGCGCCAAGGCGCGTGGCCATCGCCCGCCGCCCACTCACCGCATCGGCGGGACAAGGATCGCTCAAAATCATCATCAAAAGCGCGAGCGGCGATAGGCCATCGGCCTTCGCCAACAAAGCGCGAAGATAGGCATGAACGCGGGCACTGTGCTTAATGAAATTTTCTTTTCCACTCCCCTTATCACCCTCCCCTTGCGGGAGGGTCGAAAGGACGCAGTCCTTTTGGGGCGGGGTTTCTTCATGACCCGCAGAAAAAGACCCATCCCCGAAATTTTCGATCTCTTTGGTCTCGAAAATTTCGCCCCTCCCGCAAGGGGAGGGTGATTTGGCTTTTATCTCAAACAAAGCACCTTCTGTTGCCGCCTCCCCCAACCGCTCCCCTAAACTTTGCGAACCGCGTCCTGTAGCCAATGCCATAAGCGCCTCTTCGCTCACGCCCATCAGGGGGCCGCGCAAAACGGTCGCCAAGGTCAAATCATCCTGCGGCAGCAAAAGAAACTGCAAAAGCGCCATCAAATCCATCACGGCCAACTGGGAGGTCAAGCGCATTCGGTCCACGCCTGACACGGCCACACCCGCTTTTTTCAAGGCCGCCACCAAGTGCGGCACCAGCGTGCCGCGCTTTTGCACCAACACCATCACATCGCCATACGTCATGGGGCGCACGCCCTTTTGCTCACGATCATAAACGGTATGCCCGCCCGTGACCCACGCCTTAATCTGCTGCGCGATTTGCGCCGCCAATTGCGCGGCGGGATCAGGCGCGGCGCGATAGCCCAAAGGCAGCCTCCAAGCGATGGCCTCCTTAAGCGCCTTGGGCTTTTTCTCCGCATCCCCCTCCGCCACCAGCAAGGGCCAAACCTCAACGCGCCCCACAGCGTCTTGGCGAAAGGCTTGATGCGCAACGCGCCGCGCCGACAC